>DAOUQA010000214.1 GCA_030625905.1 Kiritimatiellales bacterium
GGAAAGGTAAAACTGAAAAACAACTGCCGTTTCTCATACTGGGACTACGACAGCGAATTCGGAAGAGACGATCTGTTATACTACAGGAACATCTTCATGGTGGCAGGCCCCGGTTGGACGAAGGCAAAGATTTCGCCCTATATCCAGGAAGACTTCTTTTTCAGTACCAATAATGGCCAGATCGACCGGAACAGGCTTTCAACCGGCGTGATGGTCAAGTGGGGCGTCGTAACCCCCAAGCTGTATGTGATGTGGCAAGCGTACAACCCGACAGGCTTGGAGAGCGGCAGCATCAACAAGGACAACTACATCCTCGGTCTGGATTTCAAGTTCAAGTTTTAAGGACAAAACGTCCGGGTGGTTTTAATCGCAACATAGGCAATGACAAGGAGATGACGCATGGCAGAGGAACGATGGCCGGAATTGAAAGGACTGTGGAACACCCTGTTCAAGGGGGTGTGGCCGATGTGGGTGGCGGGGCTGCTGCTCGGATTCATCAGTGTATGCCTGTTTTTGGTAAAGTCGCCATGGGGCGGAACCCCTAGCTTCGTGAGCTGGGGCCAAAATCTCTACCAATCCCTGGGCGTGATGGAAACGCCGGGGTTGAAGCCTGTGCTGGAGAATCGCTATGGCCTGCTGGGGCTGATGACGGTGCTCGGAGCCACGAGCGCGGCTCTGATGGGTCGCCAGTTTTGCCTGCGCATCGCTGCGCCGGGCGAACTTTTCAAGGGGTTGTTCGGCGGGGTTTTAATGGGGTTGGGCGCCACGCTCGGCTTGGGTTGCACCATCGGCGGGTTCATCAGCGGATGGTCCGCACTGTCGAGCGGTGCCATTTTCCTGACGATCGGGTTGATGATCGGTACCATCGCTGGTTTTCGCTACTTGCTTTGGGAAGGGGATCATCTCCCTGTTATGCGAAAAGGAAAACGATTCGAATTTCTTAATGTGAAGAATCGCAAGAGCCCGCTCCAGCCTGTTCTGGGAATGCTTCTTTTCCTTGGCTTGCTCGTCGGGGCGCTCTTCCGCTACGAGGCGCTGCCGGTGCTGACCTGGTTTGCCGTGTGCGGCCTGTTGATCGGGGTGATCTGCCAGCGTTCGAAGTTTTGTGTGGTGCGCGCGTTCCGCGAACCCTTCCTGACCGGCATGAGCGAAGCGCCAATCGGGGTCTTTGCCGCGCTCCTGGTGGGCATCTTCGGCATCACGCTCATCAAATACATGGGCATCGGCGCCAACTCTCCCGAGGAAGCACGCGCGCTGGCGTTGACCGGCGTATATGCCAATTTCTGGTTGCGCGGTATTATTGGCGGGATAATTTTTGGAGTGGGCATGGTGCTGGCCGGCGGGTGTGCCGTCGGCACCATGTGGAGGGTCGGCGAGGGCCATGTGCAGCTTATGCTGGCCGCGCTGGGGATCATGCTTACCGCGCCGCTCTCGAAAAAATTCCTCGTCCCCAAGTTCGTAGAAGTCCTTCCCGAATGGGGAAAGCTAAAGATATTTCTTCCGGATTGGGTGGGCTACGGCGGAGCAGTTCTTATTTTTCTACTGATCATTCTGGTTTGGTACTGGTTTGTGACCTGGAACGAGCGCACGGATAAATTTACCTGCATGTAGGCAATACTGGATATAAAAGGAGAACTTGATTATGAAACAATTTATTGGATGTACACTACTTATTGCCTTGATGGCCGGTTGCGGCGGAGAAGGCTTCTACGTAAAGAAATATTCCGAGGAATATGCCCGGAAAAACCTAGTACCGGTGGCCCCGGTGAAGACCTATGCGAGCGCCAAGGAACTTGCAACCGAGGCCTACGACCGCGTTGACATTATCTCGGTCAGCGAATACGACCAGCTCGTCCAGAGCGGCAAGCCCCACCTGTTGCTCGACGTCCGCGAGAAGAAGGAGTTCGAGGCGGGTGCCTACGACAACGCCATTCTCCTTCCACGCGGCGTCCTTGAGTTCAAGATCTTCGACCCGGAAAAATGGAAAACTGTCACTACCAGTCGCGCCCTTCCCTCGAAAAAGGAAACGATCGTGGTCTATTGCAGGAGCGGCCTTCGCAGCGCGTTGGCAGCCGATAATCTGCAGAAACTTGGGTTTTCGGACGTCGCGCTCATCCGAGGGGGCTGGGAACAGCAGAAAAAGGGTCTCGCCGCCGAAGCCTCGCAGCCGGTCAAGCGCGACCAGCCGCCCACGAAGATCGTGGGCCAGTTCAAGTCGGGCACGGAGATGGTTGCCGCGGTCAAGCCGCACTGCACTGCAATCACGGTAGGCGATCTCAAAGCCTATCTTGCCGCGACCCCGAGCGTCTATCTATTCGATCTGCGCCAGCCCTCGGAGTTCAAGGCCGGACACATCGATGGTGCCATCCTCTCGCCGCGCGGCGTATTCGCGTTCCAGGCTTCCATTCCAAAAAAATGGGCCAAGGTGGCAACTGATCGCCCCATGCCCTCCAAAACCGACCCGATTGTCGTCTACTGCAAGAAAGGTTCGCGCAGTGTCCTGGCGGCCGACGCCTTGCGCTCGCTTGGATTCACAAACGTTCGCTATATCGAAGGCGGTTGGTTGCAGTACAAGGAAGGCCCCAAGCCCGTTGTCGACGATGGCGGCTGCGGGTAGCCGTCGTAGGGTCGAGGCTCCTGCCTCGACCCTCTGCCGCCCGCGCCTAGTTTTTCCCGAGGTTTGGAATGCGGGTATTGGGGAAAGGTGTGGGGCTGATGAGGGCATTTTCGGTGCAGGTGCCGTCGCAGCGCCCGCACTGGATGCAGCGGAAGTCGGAAACCTTGACATCCTGCTTGAAGCCGACGGCGGTAATGGCCTGAACGGGGCAGGTCTTGGTGCACTGGATGCAGGTGAAACAGGCCTCTGCGTCGATTTGGCGCCGCCGCAGGCCAACCTTGGAAAAGAAGCCCAGCAACACGCCGTAGGGGCAGACGTAGCGGCAAAACGGGCGTGGTACGAAAACACCGAGTAGCAACGCAAAGCCGAGCGCCAACCAAACAAAAAGATCTCCAACGAGCAGCAATCCCGGCTCGGTAGCCGTTCCTTTCATCAGATCGCCGATCTGCCCGAACCAGGCGTGGCCCGTGAAGAAGATTGGTTTGTAGACATCGAGCTTGCAGGCAAGGAAGATGCCGCTCCGCAATGCGCCCCATGCCGTGGCGGCGAGCAGGGCGAATGGAATCAGGGAGAGTATTTTATCGAGCCGGGGAGGAACCTGATAGCTGTTCTTGCGGGCCAGCAGATGTTGCAACGCGCCGAGCGGGCAGGCGGAGGTGCAGAAGACGCGGCCGGCAAAGAAGGCGGCCGCCAGCGGCAGCAGGAAAGAATGGCCACGGTTTTCCCGATCAACTCGGGTGCGGCAAGCCCCATGAAAAAGTTCGTGGTTGCCCCGACCGGGCAGATGCAGCCGCCGCGGAAGAGGCCGAAGTAGAGCAGGCCGACCACGCTCAGCGCCGTGAAGCGGCACTTGAGCTGGTGTTTTAATGAAAGCAGGGCGGCGAGCGTCAGCAGAATGGCCAATACGGCAACGTCG
>DAOUQA010000179.1 GCA_030625905.1 Kiritimatiellales bacterium
GTACTATGTGCGCTCCTTTGAACAAAAGGGCGGTTAGCTCAGTTGGTTAGAGCACCTGGTTTACACCCAGGGGGTCGGAGGTTCGAGTCCTCTACCGCCCACCATCCTTCGCTTGGAGCGGAGCGCAAAGCACAATCCGAGCAGCGGTTCCCGGCTCTCGGCTCTCCCCCAAAGACGGGGGAAAGGGCGAATTTTCATTAACCACACATTACGATTACCCGCAACCGGTAATTCGTAAAATTCTTAAATCCATATGCTCGGCGCTGGATCACTTCCATCTTCGTATGGAATCCCTCTGTGATTCCATTGTTTTTCGTGAACCGCCACATACAGGCGATCTCTGCACTCCATTTATCAAGCGTTTCGGCTAAGGTCTCCATGGCCGGGAAGCCGGAGTAGCGAAGCTTCCAGATCCAGTCGATCAACTGCTTGATCAGAGGCTGGCAGCTCTTTTTGGTGCGGTGCTTGATATTGAGCAACGCGCAGAGCGACTCTGTTGGGGGAGAGCCAGGATTCGTGATTATAAGTGATCATAATGGGAAACAAGCCGGTTAGAGAAAATGTTTCCACTTTGTTTCCGTTCCTGATCCGTTTTGATCACGAATCATCACGTGCTATCAAAATCATGACAAAATCAAGGAATGTGCATTACAGGCAATAAAAAAGGGCTTATCCGTTAAGATAAACCCTAGTAAAAGTGGAGCGGGCGAACAGATTCGAACTGTCGTAACCAGCTTGGAAGGCTGGGGTTCTACCATTGAACTACGCCCGCTTTTTCGTACAAACGAGCGCATAAAGTAGCGGGCATGCCGGGTTCCGTCAAGGTCTGAAGGATACTTTTTCAAGCTCCTTTGCCTGACTAAACAAAGAGGGGAGTCTTGACGGGATAACAGGATCGGCAGGATTATAATCTTGCTCATCCTGTTCTCCCGAAAAAAACCGGAGGCTAAGTCTATTTCCGGTTTTTCAGGCTCCAAAGCCAGAACTGGAAGCGCCTCAGAAAGGGTGGTTTGTTCCCGGCCTTTTGGATACACGGGCGCGGTTTCCCTGGCTTCGGCTTTTCAACCGGCTCGCGCATATAGTCCCTGTCCGATATTCCCATAGATCACCCCTGATCAAAACGAGTTTTGATCATCCGTAAATATCGAATATCGATTATGATTGGAAGTGAACAGCGACCAATCTATTTCGATTGTTGAAGTAAAAAACTTCACGATTCTGCATTCTTTGTGAACCATTCCCTTCGGTCACTATTTCCTCCGGAAATTATGTTTCCGCATTGCTTCAAGCTGCAGTTCGATGTTCATCTCCCCAAAACTCAAAGATTTTTAGAGAGATGCGGCTTGCCCTGTATTTACAATTCACAAACAGTGTATGCTCCATGAGTAGAAAAAAGAAGACCGCATTGCGCATTATCCCGGGCAACTGGCTCGACCCCTTCGACTTTAAAGCCGGCTTTCCGCATCCCGCCCGCCCGCTCGAGGTTGATATTGGATCGGGCAAGGGGCGTTTCTTGGCGGCGCGTTCCGGCAAGTTTCCGGAAACCAACTTCCTGGGCATTGAACGGCAGCTCGTGCGCATCCACAGTAGCGGGCGGCGATGCGAGCGCGCCGGGCGCGAGAACGTGCGCCTGTTCCGCATGGAGGGCTACTATGCCATCAGCCAACTGATGCCGGCCAACTATGTGGCGAACTACTATTTCTTTTTCCCCGACCCGTGGCCGAAGGCGAGGCACCACGACTATCGCCTGTTTAACCCGGCCTTCATGGATGCGCTTTTCAAGACCCTGAAGGAGGGCGGAAACCTGCATGTCGCCACCGACCACCTTCCATATTTCGAGGAGATCCATGAACTGTTGCAAAAGGATGATCGCTTTGAGGAATCCAAGGCCTTCGAGCCCGACGATGAGGAGCGTACGGACTTCGAACTCCTCTTTTCCCACAAGCAGATCGGGCGTTGCTCGTTTAAAAAGAATGGAGCAGGGGAGTTAATATGAAGGAACTACGGAATACACAGAAAACACTGAAAAACAGAGTTTCTGGTCAATTTCCGTACTACTATCCATCAACTTCTTGTTTTCCTGGCAAGTTTTCTTTCAACGCAAAGATGCAAAGAGCGCTGAGAATCGCAAAGGCACTGCTCCGCGAAACTTTGCGAACTCGGCGTCTTTGCGTTGAATTTTTTTGGTTGCGGCTTTGCCGCGCTAGGTATTCGGTGTATTCCGTGGTGGGAATACTATACAGCTTAACTATGTATAAGATGCACTGTGCCGGATCCACACTCCCATACTCCACTACGTCCATACCTCGCCGCTCCACCTCTTCCTCCGGAGGCTTTTATGGCTAAAAAAAAGCCGGAGGTTGTTCTCCATAGCCATGGGCTATACGACGGTTGGGATCGCGGCGGCAAGGAGCTTCCAAGCCTGCTGAAAATCACGACGGAGATCGAGGCGGCCCTGGAGGTCGAGTTTGGCTATATCCTTCGTATCCGCAATGCGCGCAACAGCAGGATCACCTTCCGCATCGAGCACCCGCCGTTCAAGGGTGACGATGGCGAGGTTGCACCTCCGTTTGTCGGCGAGCTGTATGTGAAGACCAACGATTTCCGTTTTTTCCTAGGCGACACCATTTGGGCGCCGGTGGAGGACAAGCGGGGAATGTGGCGGCTGATTACTTGGCTGGATGGCAAAAAGGTGGCCGACCAAACGCTCTTCTTGGTCTAGTGCGTGGCCAACGAATCCCAGTAAAGAAGGCCGCAATCTCGGATTGCATCTAAATTAACTGATTGGCTTGAGGTTTGTTTTTTTTGTCGATATACTGTTTTTTGAGTATGTGGTTTATCAAATAAGTTATCAAGGAGGTTGTGATGGGTGTTGTATCGAATTTACTCGAATCCAAGGGTCATGTTGTCTTAACCGTGAGTCCGGATACGTCGGTGCGTGATGCTATTGAAAAAATGGCAGATATTTCCGCAGGGACGGCGGTGGTCGTGGAAGGTGCCGACATTGTTGGAATTATCTCCGAGCGCGATGTTATCCGCAAGGTGGTTCTTCAGGACAAGAAAATCGATAAAGTCAAAGTGAAGGAGATCATGACGACGGATCTAACCTCCATCACACAGGAAACCTCGCTGGATGATTGCATGCAGTTGATCACCGAAAAACGCATTCGCCATCTTCCGGTGATCTGCGAGGGCAATCTCTGCGGTATTGTTTCGATCGGCGACGTCGTTAAGTATTTGATCGTTGAGAAGGACTTCAGGATCAAGAATCTTGAAACCTACATCAGCGGTGCCATGTAGCCTCTCTTCCAGAGAACGGGAAGGCCTCCTAGATGGGGGCTTTTTTTATTCAGGCGAGGGAGCCTCTTGCAAAACCAGCGATTTTGCAAGTTCCTCGAGGGTCTCTCCCCGATTGTTTTGCCCCAAGGAAGGGTTGGTATTGTCCGTGTTTTCCCTTATAGTGATTCCAGTTTCCGCAGAGGCTTTCTAATGATTGATCTACATACACACTCCGTCTATTCCGATGGAACCAACACGCCTACCGAATTGGTGACCATGGCCGAAGAACGCGGACTGAGGGCTTTGGCATTGACCGACCATGATACCGTTGGGGGGATCTCGGAACTGCTGGCCGCGGCGGAAAACTCATCGATCGAGGTCGTTCCCGGCATCGAGCTAAGCGCGGAATGGGATCAGGGAACGATGCATGTTCTGGGTTATTTCATCGACCACACTGATCCAGCCTTGCAGAAAAAGCTCGAAAGGCTCCGGGGCGGGCGGGAGAATCGCAATGTGGAGATCCTGAAAAAGCTCAACAACTTGGGCTACCGGCTGCGCTGGGAGGATATCGAGAAGCAGGCGGGCAAGGGGGTTGTCGGGCGTCCGCATATTGCCGCAGCACTTATAGAGCAGGGACACATGAAATCAAAAAAGGCGGTCTTTGACCTGCTGCTGGCAAAAGGGCGACCCGGCTACGTTGATCGCGAGCGCTACCCGGCCAAGGAATGCATCGAGTTCATTCGCCAAGCGGGCGGGGTTTCTGTTTTAGCGCATCCGGCAACCATCCATCTGCCCAATGAGCAACTGCGCATTCTTGTCGGTGAACTAAAGGAGCAGGGTCTTGGCGGCATCGAAGCCCACTATGCCGAAAACCGTCCGGAAAACATCCGGAAGTTTACCGGATGGGCAGGGGAACTTGACCTTGTCTGCACCGGCGGAACCGATTTCCATGGCAAGAATTCGCCCGATCTAAAACTTGGAACGGGGTTTGGCCAGTTGCGAGTGCCCGACGAAGCGCTGGAGCAACTCAAGGCTGCTGTTCCACCTGCGGCTT
>DAOUQA010000029.1 GCA_030625905.1 Kiritimatiellales bacterium
AACCGCGTCCCAGTCCTTTTCCATATCCTCGGCCAGCTGGCGGATGAAGAACAGCGCGTCCACGCCGCCCATCTGCTCACTGACCCAGTGCGCCTCGTTGTAGTGCGCCTTGAGGCGGCTCATCACTGCCGAATGGCCGCGTGGTACGAGAGCGGTCTCCAACTCCGACTTGTGCTCCAACACAATCTGTTTAAAGCGTCCCTTGTTGTTGAAGTCGGGAAGCAGTAACACGTCGTGCAGGATTTCGAGCAGCTCGGTGGTGTGGCCAGCCATGCACTTTCCGTGCAGGAAAAAGCGGGTGATGCCTGTGTCGGAATCCTCTACCGCCGAGAGGAATGGCGAGCTGTGGATGCCGCCAGTTTCCTTGGCGATGCGCTGCGAGAGCGAGACATAGTCCTCGTTCTGCGTGCCCATTTCCAGTAGCGCACTGCCGAGCAGCGAGGCCAGCGGAATGTCTTCCTGGTCGAGTCCGTGCAGGTCAAAGCCGACGTCGAGATAGAGGATGCCGTTGGTAAACAGGTCGTGCGTCAACACCGTGGCGCCATGCAGTTTTGTTTCGCCGCGATCGACTTTCCGGATGTTCTTATCGAGATCGTCGCGGTGCAGCAGCGGGATGGTGGCGATGGCCTCGGGCGAGTCGGGTGTGGCCTGCATTTTCAGTAGCCGCTTCGTGTTGGCGACTATCTGCCGCAGTTCGGCTTCGTCCATCCCGGCCTTGGCGGCCGCGAGCCGCTCTTTTTCATCGGCTTCGGTGCGGGCGGCCTGTCCCGCGTCGGGAACCAGCACAACGGTGGACCGGTGCGTGTTTTCAATGAAGCTCTCTTGGATGAGTTTTTCAAAGTAGCCGTCCTGCCCGGCCTGTTTCTTGACCGCCTGCAGCGGGGACTCGAAGGCGATCAGTTCCAGCGGGTCGGCATCGTAGATCCAGGTGTTGAGCGACTTGAGGAAAAGCGACAGCCCGCGCGGGAAGCCGCCGGTATTGTTTTCGCGCAGGTCGAACTCAAAGGTGTTGAGCGCGGCATCGATATCGTCGCGGTCGATGCCGTTCTTGGCTAAATCCTCCAGGGTTTGGAAGACGAGCGCCTCGGCCTTCTCCATGTTTTTGGTTTCGACGCCCTTGAGGCCGATCGAGTACATCATCTGGATCATGTGCGTTTCCATACCGCCGCCGGTAATGTCCTCGCCGAGGCCGGATTCGATCAGCGCCTTGCGCAGTGGCGAGGCGGGTGTGCCGAGCAGGATGTGGTCGAGCAGTGTCAGCGCAAAAACGAGCTCGGCATCGGTCGGCGAGGGGAGCAACCAGTTGACCGTGAACATCGGCTTCGGGTTTTCATCGTCGGCCGATACGGCGTAGGGTCTTTCGATGCGAACCGGCTGGGGCAACGGTTGCTGGACATCGATTCCAGAGTCGGGATCGATCTTCTTGAAATCCTTGAGGTATTCCTCCAGCAGGGCGAAGCGCGCCTCGACGGGGTCGTTTCCGTAGAAAAAGATGCGGGCATTGGAGGGATGGTAGAAGGAATCGTGGAAGGCCTTGAACTGTTCATACGTCAGGTTGGGAATGTTCTTTGGGCTTCCGCCGGAGTCGAGGCCGTAGGTGGTGTCGGGGAAGAGCGACTGCTGCGAACTTTCCATCAGCAATGAGTCCGGCGAGGAGTAGACCCCCTTCATTTCATTGTAGACCACGCCCTTGTATTTCAGTTCGGCCGCGGGCGATTCCAGCTCGTAGTGCCAGCCCTCCTGCATGAAGAAATCCCTAGTGATGCGTGGGTGGAAGACGGCATCGAGATAGACGTCCACCAGATTGTTGAAATCCTTCAGGTTTTGGCTGGCGACCGGGTAGCAGGTCTTGTCGGGGTAGGTGAATGCGTTCAGGAAGGTTTGGAGCGATCCCTTGAGCAACTGGACAAAGGGATCCTTGACCGGATATTTGCGCGAGCCGCAGAGCACGGTGTGCTCCAGAATATGCGCTACACCGGTCGAATCCGACGGAGGCGTGCGGAACGAAATTCCGAAGCACTTGTTCTCGTCGTCGTTCTCCATCGAAAGAATCTCCGCGCCGGTCGGGATGTGGCGGTAGATCTTTGCCTGCGCGTTTAGCTCCTTGATTTCCTCGCTGCGCACCAACTCAAAATTATTCATTTCCTGCTCCGTAATTAAAAGAAAGAGACCAATACAGGATTCGTCCGTTTCGTGCGAATCCATTCATGGATAATAAACATTGCGATCGGTCAACAGCCCGTACCGCTTTCGTGTGCTTCGTACGCTTCTTCCTAAAACAATCCGGTCACCTTGCCGGTGTCGACATCCACATCGATCTGGCGGAAGCCGGGGTTGGAGCCTGTGCCGGGGAGCAGCTTGATCGCTCCGGCGACCGGCACGACAAAGCCTGCGCCCTTGTAGATTAGCACGTCGCGGATCGGCAGGCGCCATCCTTTGGGAGCTCCCTTGAAGTCTGGATCGTGCGAGAGGCTCAGGTGGGTCTTGACCATGCACATGCCCATTTGCGCAGCTTCGGGATCGTTCTGGAACAGGTTGATCTTTTTTTCTGCCTCGGCCGACCAGTCGACACCTTCTGCTCCATAAATTTCGATGGCGATCTTTTCAACGCGCTCCTTGAGCGGGAGGTCGAGGGCATAGAGGTGTTCGAAGTGGTGTTCCTCTTCGCAGGCGGCTACAACCGCCTCGGCGAGTTCAACTGCTCCTTCTCCGCCCTTGAGCCAATGTTCGGATACTGCGCAACGGGCACCGCTTTCTTCGGCGATGCGGCGTAGTAGTTCGTGTTCGGCGGGAGTGTCGGTATAGAAGCCGTTGATGCAGACGACGGGATTGGCGCCGCTCTTTTTCACGATTTCAATATGCGCGATCAGGTTGGAACAGCCTTTTTCCAGCAATTCGAGGTTTTCCTCGGTATATGCAGAGTCGAGTGGTTTGCCCGGTTTTACTTCGGAGCCTCCGCCATGCATCTTGAGTGCGCGCACGGTGGCGACAATCACGACGGCATCGGGCTTGAGGCCGGAGTAGCGGCACTTCAGGTTCCAGAATTTTTCGAAACCGATATCGGCGGCGAATCCGCTTTCAGTCACGAGGTATTCGCCCATGCGGATGCCGAGCATGTCGGCAATCACCGAACTCTGGCCGATGGCGATATTGGCGAAGGGACCCGCGTGTACAAAGACGGGGTTGCCCTCGATGGTCTGGAGCAGATTGGGGTTGAGAGCCTCGACCATCAACGCGGTCATGGCACCGTCCACTTCGAGGTCGGCCGTGGTGACTTCCGCGCCGCTGCGGCTGTAGGCCACGACCATCTTGCCGATGCGTTCGCGCATGTCGCCCAGGCTGTTGGCGACGGCGAGGATAGCCATGATTTCGCTGGATACAGAGATCTGGAAGCCAGACTCCATTTCATAGCCGTCCATCTTGCCGCCCTTGCCGATGGTAATGTTGCGTAGCGACTGGGCGCAGAAATCCATCGCCCATTTGAGCTGGACGCGGTCGGGGTCGACGTCGAGGCGTTTGATGCCGATTTTCTTCAGGCGCTCGTCGTCATAGTTGCGCTCGTGCTGCATGCGGGCGGTGAGTGCCACCATGGCGAGGTTGTGCGCGTTGGTGATGGCGTCGATGTCGCCGGTGAGGCCGAGCGAGAACGGTGCGAGCGGAATGCACTGCGCCAGGCCGCCGCCGGCGGCGGAGCCCTTGATGTTGAAGGTGGGGCCGCTGCTGGGCTGGCGGATGGCGCCGACCGACTTTTTGCCGATTACACCAAGGCCTTCCACGAGTCCCATGGAGGTGGTGGTCTTGCCTTCGCCAAGCGGGGTGGGGGTGATGGCGGTCACGTCGACATATTTTCCGACGGGAAGATCCTTCACGCGGTTCCATGTTTTGGTGTAGTCGATCTTGGCGACGTTGCGCCCCATGGGAATGAGTTCGCCTTCCTGCAGGCCGAGCTTTTCGCCGATCTGCTGGATGGGTTTAATGTTTTCTTCTGCGGCTTCGGCAATCTGCCAGTCCGCCATTTGGGTTGGGTCGAGTTTCATGATGATCTCCATTTTTTACAAGCTTGCTCTAGATCACTAATTTTTTGGAACCACGGAATCAGCTGTCCTGTTTTCTGAGGTAGAGGATCCAGTAGATGGTTCCAACGAAGATCGCTCCGCCGACCATGTTGCCAATGGTGACCGGTAAAAGGTTTTTCAGCAGAAAACCGGAAGTCGTAAGGTTCGATAGATCCGCACCGTTGAGCAGGGCGACGATGCCGGGGTTGTGTTTCAGTACCAGTCCGGCCGGAATGAAGTACATGTTGGCGATCGAGTGCTCGAAGCCCATAGCCACAAACGCGGTGATGGGGAAGATGATCGACAGGATCTTGTCGGTGACGGAGCGGCTGCTGTAGCACAGCCAGATCGCCAGGCAGACGAGTATATTGCAGAGCATGCCGCTGGCGAGGGCCTGGGTGAACGTCAGGTTCACTTTTGCGTTAGCGATGGCCAGTGCCTTGGCTCCTATCGCACCACTGTTGCCCAACCAGTGGCCACTGTAGTGGATCATCGCCACAATGGCCAGTGCGCCGACAAGGTTGCCCATGAACACAAACACCCAGCCGCGCAGCATTTGCCGCACTTTGATTTTTCCGCTGAAGCAACCCATTACCATCAGGGTATCGCCGGTGAAGAGATCGGCTCCCGCAATGATGACCAGAACCAGGCCGAGGGAGAACGTCATTCCCCCGATGAGCTTGGTCAGGCCGACGCCGAGGGCGGAGTCGTGGATGACCGAGGTGAAGAACGCCGCGCCAAAGGCGATGAACGATCCCGCTTGCACGGCCAGAAAAAAGGCGCTGAGGAAATCGCGGTTCGCTTTTCGGATGGCCGAGGCTTCGGCGCGTTTGGCCATCTCCGCCGGGATGTATGCATCGCTTATTGCTGGTTCCATAACTTCTCCTTCTTTGCCGCGAGATAGATCTGTTCGCCCCGGCAAACCACGCCCTCCTCGTTGCCGCAGGTTCCGTCCGGCTTCGCATCCCCGCACGGGGCATTGGCCAATCCCTTGGCATAGCCGCCCATCGTACAGAAACCAAAGTTTTCCGCAAGGTAGCAGTCGCCGCACTCCTGCATTCGAACGCCGCGTGTTTTGCGATGCGCTCCATGGTTTTCTTCAGTCCGTGGAAGCCCTTGTGGCCGGATCGCCATATGAGCAGGCGAGCCGCCTGCGGTACGGAAGCCGACGAGCCGTCGGCGGTACGGGAAGGGAGGTGCCGCAGGCGGCTCGCCTGCTTGGGTGCCTTACACGGTCTGGGAGTAGCGGCCTTGGCGCTGGTCGGCTTGCAGATAGGCATCGAAGCGCATGGCGACGATGCGGATGAAGAGGCGACCGAGCGGAGTGACGTGCAGGCCGCCGGGTTCGCGGCGGACGAGGCCGTCGGTCTCAAGGTCGTCGAGCGAGGCAATGTCGGCCTTGAAATGGTCGGCGAAGTCGATTCCGATTTCGGAGGAAAGCTTTTCGTAGTCAATGTAGAGGTTGCACATGATGTGCATGATGGCGGCGTAGCGGATCTTGTCCTCGTTGGTCATGGCATAGCCGCGCAGCAGCGGAAGGTTGCCGGCATCGAGCGCGGCATAGTAGGCGTCGAGTTCCTTCTGGTTCTGGAAATAGCGCCCGCCTGCGTGGGAGATGGCGGACATGCCGAAGCCGTGGAGATCGACGCCTTTGTGGGTGCTATAGCCCTGGAAGTTGCGCTGGAGGGTGCCGTTGGCAAGCGCCTGCGCCATACCGTCGTCCGGTTTGGAAAAGTGATCCATGCCGATGTAGACGTAGCCTGCGCCGGTGAGTTTTTCGATGGTGAGCTGGAGCAGCTTCAATTTCATTTCCGCATCGGGCAGCTGCTCCTCGAAGGTTTGCTGGAACGGCTTGATCCATGGGATGTGGGCATAGCTGTAGATGGCGAAGCGGTCGGGCGAAAGCGACAGGGCATCGTCCAAGGTTTTGGAAAACGATGCGACGGTCTGGCCGGGTAGGCCATAGATGAGATCAAAGTTGATCGATTCCATGCCGCTGTCGCGCAGCCATTGGTTGGCCTCGGCGATGAGTTCCATGGGCTGGATGCGGGCAATGGTTTTCTGCACCTCGGGATTGGTGTCCTGCACGCCGAGCGAGGCGCGGTTGAATCCGGCGTTGCGCAGGGCCTGCACTTTTTCCAGGGTCAGGGAACGTGGGTCGATCTCGGCGCCGGCCTCGATGGCGGAGGCCATCGGGAAGTGCGTGCGGATCATTTGGCCGAGTTGTTCGATTTCCTCCGGGAGCAGGAAGGTGGGGGTTCCACCGCCGAGCTGGATCTGTACGACCTCGGAGCCTTCGGCAATGAATTTGGTGCGCATCTCTATTTCATGGCCAAGGCAGCCAAGGTATTCCGCACTTTTGCCTTGGTCGCTGGTGACGATATTGGTGCAGCCGCAGTAGAGGCATTGCCTAGCGCAGAAGGGGAGGTGGAAGTAGAGGGAGAGAGGGCTGGGAGCTGGGGGCTGGGAGCTGGGAGCTGAAAACTCCTCGGAAAAGTGGGTGGCAGGAGGGTAGGAGGTATAGCGCGGCCCCGGCACATTATACTTGCGGAGCTGATCGAGGCTGACGGAAATTGGATTCATAATGGGGATTAAAACCACGGAATACCTGACGCGGCGAGCCCCAACCAAAATTAATGAACCACGAAACACACGAAATTGAATCCTGTCGCACGGTTTTGTGTGTTCCGTACTACTATCTGCCGTTTGAACCATTCCCGTTGGTCACTATTTTCGTTCCGAAAATTATCTTTTCGCTTTGCTTCAAGGCACGGTTCAAATTTTTGGTTGCGGCTATGCCGCGCTAGGTGTTTGGTGTATTTCGTGGTTAGCCAATATTAGGTGGATGGGTAAAGGATTGATTAGCGGGGTTTCCATTTTTGTACGGTTTCGGCGACGGCCTTGATGGATTCGATGTTGGCATCGGCCGGAACGCCGTGGCCAAGGTTGAAGATAAAGCCGTTGCGCCCGCGCATCTCTTCGAGGATTTTTCGGGTTTCGGTGGCGGCCGCCTCCGGCGTGGCGAGCAGCAGGGCGGGATCGAGGTTGCCCTGCACGGCGACGTCGGCAGGGATTTCCTTGCAGACATCGGAGAGGCGGATGCCCCAGTCGATGCCAAGCACATTGGCTCCGGTGTCCACGACCTCACTCCAGTTGTGATGGACGTTGCGTGCAAATACAAGGGTTGGAACTTCGTCACCGAGCACTTCGACGATTTGCTGCATCCAGCGCCCGGATATTTCCCAAAAAACATTTGGCGCAAGCGTGCCTCCCTGGCTGTCGAAAAGCTGGATCACGTCGGCTCCCGCATCGATCTGTGCCTTGAGATAGGCGATGGTGGCATCGGTAATCTTTTCGAGCAGGGCGCGGAAGAGTTTGGGTTCGTTGTAGAGCATGGCGCGCGAGCGGGTGTTTTCGCGCGAGCTGCCGCCCTCGACCATGAAGGAGGCCAGCGTCCACGGCGACCCGGCAAAGCCGATGATGGCGTGCTCGTCGCCCAGCTCCTTGCGGACGAGTTTGATGGCTTCGGGGGTGTAGCCGATATGATCGAGCACATGCGTTGGGTCGAGCTTGTCGACATCGGCCTTGGAGTTGAGCTGGAAGGCCATCTTCACGCCACCCTGTTCCATCAGCTCATATTTTTGCCCCATGGCTTCGGCAACGACGAGGATGTCGGAGAAGATGATGGCAGCATCGTAGCCAAAACGGCGGACAGGCTGGAGCGTGACTCCGGCGGCGATCTCTGGATTCTGGACAAGCTCGGTAAACTTGTAGCCTTCCTTGAGCGCGCGGTACTCGGGCAGCGAACGCCCCGCCTGCCGCATCATCCAGACGGGCGGGCGGTCGACGGCTTCGCAGCGGCAGGCACGCAGGAAGCGTTCGCGGTGGGTAATGTTTTTGGTTGTACTCATAGATCAAGGGTTGTCGCATACCGGAGAAATGAGATCAATTCATAAGCGGATGGATATGTTGGAATCCTGAAGGGACAACCGGTGGATTCCAAACTCCTCCGTTTCAAATCTTACAGCAATCCGGCCGCTACTCAACCCCCAGCCGTGCAAGCAATACCTGCGCGTAGACACGCACCATGAAATCGTTCGGGTGGTCTACGTGGTTGCCCGTCATCTCCCAGTAGGTCTTCTGCGTCAGCAGATAACCATGGATTGACCAGAAGTCGGCCACCGCAACACCAGGCCCTTCCGGCTTCTGAAGGGCTTCCAGATATTCCGGCATCGGCTCTAGCGGACGTCACTTTGAATTGGGCTGAAACGACATCAACAGAATGAATTCCACTTTGGGGTTTTGCTTTTTGATCGACTCCATCATGGCTTCGATATTTCCGATGAACTGCTCCGTGGAAAATCCGCCGATACCGGCAAATCCTGTTCACCGGCAAAGCCTCCGCCCGGCGGAAGAAATGCCTGAGTGCCAAAGTCAGCCGATTATTCAAGAAGCTGCATGTAAGAGGGTTGATCGCCAAAATACCGCATTCCCGCCGCTGGCGGGTTACAAAGAAAGGATTACGGGTGCTTGGGCCGCTCGTGGAAGCCTATGCCTGAGGAACTTAACCGCATCCATTTTTTGCTACGCAAAAATGATAGAATCTTCGATAGAAGGTTCTAACAACGTTTGGTTGTGAACCCAGAAAAGCCGGGGCCTTCCCGTGGGTGCTTCCCTGCGGGGTTCCCGACCCTGGGATGCCGAACCTTGGCACGCGTTCAGCTCGCTTGCATGTGCGTTGCGCAGCTCCGTAGCCCCGTCGTAAAGCACCTTGTTCCTATACCTCTAGAGGTACGGGAGTAAATCAATAAAAAATCGGTGCAATATTCTGGCATTGAGTATTTTATTAGATCCATCACCCCATACATTCAAATGTATGGAAATACTGGGGAATCAATACTGCAAAATCGCTTTGTGTCGAATACATCGCTTCGTGTCCTTGCCGGAGGAGGGTGCTTGGATCGAGGCGGAACCAAGTGGGTGCCGCCGCAGAGCCATCCCGCCGATGATAAACAAGATCTGATCCGGTTTATCCTATTATCCGGTCAGAATATTTTTCCGGAAGGTCTTCTTCGGCTTTGCGGTTTGCATGGGTCCCGTGCTACGCTCGCAAACATTGCATAAATTAGGGAAGGAGCTATCTATGTGTTTAGATCTGAAAGAAGGTTGTGATCGAATGCAAGCCGCCATGGCGGCGGCAACCATCGGGGGATGGGATGACATCTCCGCGTTTTTGGACGAGGCCTGTGCCGCGGCTCCGCCCATCCCATCCCACGAACGGCGGGAATTCCGGGACAAGGTCGCCAAGGGAGCCGTCTTCTATACGTACGATTATGGAATCGACGGCGTCTCTATTGAAATCACCAAGTATGCGCAATGCCTGGAAAACCTGTTTGGTTCCGCGGAGGATGGCGGCATTCCGCTGCATTTCATGGGTGGCGATTTTTACGACAAGGCCGATATTGTTCTCAAGCCCTACTGGAAGCGGCATAAAATCGATGGCATGAACGGCTGGTCGAAATGGCTCGGTGGCGAATGGTTCGCCAAGCTCTACCACGAGGATATGCCGGAAGGCAGCGAAGCATCCTGTGCCGTTGCGCAGGAAATATGGCGGCAGACCCGGATCATTGCCGGGAACCTTGGCGGCTACCTTGCCGAAAACGGCATCTCACTGGTTGTTCCCGTCAACATTCCCACCAACCCTGGAAACCTGTCGGCCGAACTGGCACTCGTGATCGTGTCGGAAATGATGGGCCTTTACATCCTTAGCTCCAACCACGACTTCTATTGGGAAGGCGGGAAGCCCGTCGCGCAGAAGCAGCCGGGCGAAGCCCCCGGACCGCGCGACCACTTTTTCAAGAACATTGGCAATGCCCCGTTCTCCTCGTTGTTCCGGAGGCTCTACCCTTGGAACGGCAGGCGCTGGATCCAGGTCAACATTAACTCGCCACAGTCGAGGGCGCTGGTCGAGCGCTTTGGCTTCGACCCTGCCCGGGTCTTTGAACTTGGCACGTCCATCAGCGACAAGTTTTTCGAGGAGTTCACCCCCGATGACCAGAAGACGTTCCGCCGCAAGATGGCCTATATCCTGTCCGACGGCGAAGCAACGGTGCAGACGGTGGGCATTCGCGAGCATCAGGCCGCGCTGGGGGAATGGATGGGCAACCAGCGCCCGCTCGTGTGCGGTTCGCGATCCGGGCTGGTGTTCGATCCGGCGGCCGACAACACCATCTACTGCCTGCAGCCCACGCGCGTAATCGCCCGCAAACGTATCGAGATGGATTTTCAGCTACTCGAAGCGCTCATGAAGCAACCGTCCTTTCTAGCGGCGTTCCAAAGCGTTCCCGACCGCCAGTTGGTCGTGCACATTAGTGGTCCGGTTCCGATCGAGCATCGCGCCGATCTGGAAACCGTGCTCGCGGCCTACGGCAAGGTACTCGAATCGGTGCCCGAAGAGATTGCCGCGCGTATTTTCCTAGCCTTCTCCGTAGGGACCGAAGACCACCCGGCGCTGGCCGAAAACGGTCTGGCGAAGCTGAATATCGAAGAGATCTACCGGTTGGCAACCGTTATCCTGTTCCCCAGTGAAACAGAGGGGCGCGGCCTGCCCATCATCGAATCCAGCGCCGGCGGTATTCCGATCATCTGTAGCCGCTACTATCCCGAGGAGGTGTTTGCCGAGGTCGTAGGCGAGCATCTGCCCGAGAACGAGCAGATCCGCTACGTGCTTTTTCCGGAGGACGGATTTCCGCCTGCCTTCCTCGACCAGGTTGCCGGGATCATGCTCGCTCCCGAGGCCTTTGAGGGCAACAAAACCCATAATAAGAACGCGGTTCGACTGCGCTACAGCATGGAAATGGTGCAACGTAAATTCGAGCTGTTTATCGATACGCTTGGAGGAACGAACGCATGAAGATTGGTTTCATAGAAGACACGCCCCTGCGCGGCGGAACCCAGATCTGGGTAATCGAGGCCACGCGCGATTTTATTGCCAAGGGCGAAGAGGTGGCCGTTATCGCACCGGAAGGCAGCCATGTCGCCAAGCTCTGCGCCGAAGCAGGCGCAACAATCCACACCTACGATTGGGACGACATCGTTGTTCATCCGGAGAAGTACAGAAGCGCCTGGACGGAAGGATTGCGCGGCATGGATGTGGCCGTGTGCACCGTGCATCCGCCGCGCGGCGATTTCCACTGCTCCATGTTTGCCGGAGAATGCATCAAGGCTGCCGGACTCGATACCATCTTGTCCCCAAAGACCGGTTCGATTGTCCCGTGGTATCTGCGCGAGTACTACCAGCCCGATCCCGACGTGAATACCCATGTCATCTGCATCACCAACTTTACGCGGCAGTACCTGATCGACGTCTACAAGCTGCCCGCCGACATGATTGAGCTGGTGTATCAGGGGACGGAAGTCAACCGCTTCACATCTACTCCGGAAACCCGGGAGGAAGCCATGGTGCGCTACGCGTTGCCGGACAATGCCGGGCCTATCCTCGGCTCGATCGGCGCCCTCGAAAACCGCAAGGGCCAGATCATACTCTTGCAGGCTGTCAAGCGGATCCTGGATGCCGGCAGGCTACCCGGCATCCACGTCATGTTCGTGGGCGAAGGGCCCGATCAAGCCATGCTGGAAGCCGTTGTCGATGTCTATGGCCTAGGAGAGCACGTCTCGTTCTTCCCGTTCACGAGCGAGCCAAACTATGTCTTTGAGCGCATCGATATCCTGGCGTTGCCCAGTCTCTACAAGGAGGGGTTGCCGAACGTGCTGCTGGAGGCCATGTCGATGAAGCTCCCCGTCATTTCCACCAAGCTGGCCGGCATTCCCGAAGTCGTATTTGACGGCGAAACCGGCTACCTGACCGATCCCGGAAACATCGAGCAGTTTTCCGACGCGATCGAAACGGTTTGGGAAAGCCCCGAAGCCTGCGCACGCATGGGCGAAAACGCCCGGAAGCTGATGGAGGAGAAGATGGACAAGAAAAACCAGTTCGACGCTTTCCTGCAATTCTTCCATCGCATTGCGTGAGGCCGTTGGGATTTGTAGCTAGTATCCGGTGCTTGGCGCTCCGCACCTGAATCATTAGCGACCCCGTGGTTCTTTCACCCTGTGGGTGTAGCGCGTGCCTCCCGTAGGGGGCGCGCCCTCTGCAAGCAGAGAGGCACGCACTACACCTGAGATGGAAAGGTCGCTAACGATTGATGCCCCGCAACGCCATCCCCCTTTTGGCTTGAGTCGCCATGCCGTTCAACTATGGTTGCGCTTCATTTTTCACGAACGGGAAGCAGGTTATGAAGGATATCAGGATTGGAATACTCGGGTTCGGCACGGTGGGTGCCGGCGTGGTTGAAGGCATTCAGAGAAACGGGGCGCTGATGGCCGAGCGAACCGGCATCAACCCGGTTGTTGCCAGAGTCGCCGATCTCGACATAGAAACCGACCGCGGAATTACGGTGCCGGATGGCGTGCTCACCACCGATGCGATGTCCGTCATTGCCGATGAAGGCATTGATTTGATCGTCGAGCTTGTTGGTGGAACCGGCGTTGCGCGCACCTTTACGCTGGAGGCACTGAGGCAGGGTAAGCCGGTCATCACCGCCAACAAGGCATTGCTGGCCGACCACGGCGAGGAAATCTACCAGGCAGCCCGCGAAAACAACACCGGTATCTACTACGAAGCCGCTGTTGGCGGCGGCATCCCGATCCTGCGCTCGCAGCGCGCGGGTCTGATCGGAAACCGGATCGAGAGCATCTACGGGATTCTCAACGGCACTTGCAACTATATCCTCACGCGCATGGAGCGCGAGGGACTGCCGTTCGACGAGATCCTGGCTGATGCCCAGGCACTTGGCTATGCCGAAACCCCGCCGGATCTTGACATCGACGGCGACGACACCGCGCACAAGGCCGTTGTGCTGGCGTCGATGGCCTACGGCGCACCTGTGCCGATGGACGCCTGCACGACCAAGGGCATTCGCGGGCTGTCCGAATCGGAGATCGCCAATGCCGATGAAATGGGCTATCGCATCAAGCTGCTCGCCATCATTAAGGACAACGCAGGCAAAGTGGAGCTTTCCGTGGAACCCGCGCTCGTTCCAAAGACGCACATGATTGCCTCGGTCGATGACGCGTTCAACGCCGTTTTCGTCAAGGGCGATATTGTCGACGACACCATGTACTATGGCCGAGGGGCGGGGCGCCTACCGACCGGAAGCGCCGTCATTGGCGATATCATGGAGGCGGCTGCCGATAAGTTGCATGAGGTTGGAACACCCGTAAGCGTCACGATGATGCTACAGAAGGATGGGCTGGAATACTGCTCCGCCGACAACATCGAGAAGCGTTGCTATATCCGTCTTAGCCTGTTGGATAAGCCCGGTTCCATGGGCAAGGTGATGGAGATCCTCGGGCGTCACAATATCAGTATCGCTTCCGTGGTGCAGAAGGAACGCCATGAAGAAGGTTGCGCGCCGGTGGTTGTGCTCACGCACAAAGCCAAGGAGGCGGAGTTTGTCGCCGCCATCGACGAAATAAACGGACTCGATGTTTCCGGCGCCGACCCCGTGCGCATGCGCCTCGAAGACTTTGAGTAGAAGATATTAACCACGGAATACACCGAATACACGGAACATGCAGATGTAGGGATTTCAGTGTATTCGGTGTATTCCGTGGTTCAACAATAGGTAGTTGATATGAAGGTTGTAAAGTTTGGTGGATCGTCCGTGGCGAATGCGGAGCAGATTTCAAAGATTATTGATGTCGTGGTAGCCGATGCGGATCGTCGTATCGTGGTGGTCTCCGCGCCGGGCAAGCGCCATGGCGACGACATCAAGGTGACCGATCTCCTTATTATGTTGGCTGAGGCTGTGCTGAGCGGAGAGGACTACGAGTCTGAGTTGAAATCCGTGGTAGGTCGCTATGCCGAAATCCAAAAAGATTTGGGATTGCCGGAATCGGTGGTAGCCACCATCGAGGCCGATCTGCGTGGGCGCATCGAAAGCCGCGGCGCAAACGACCTCCAGTTCATGGACGCCATGAAGGCGTCCGGCGAGGACAACAACGCCAAGGTGATCGCCGAAGCGTTTACCAAAAAGGGTCATCCTGCAAAGTATATCAATCCTGGCGAGGCCGGCATGCTGCTGTCCGATGAATTCGGCAATGCCGAAGTGTTGCCCGAGTCGTTCGATAAGCTGGCGGCACTCAAGGAGGAATCGGAAATCATCATTTTCCCCGGCTTCTTTGGTAGTACCTTGGCTGGTGAGGTAGCCACTTTTCCGCGCGGTGGTTCCGACATTACCGGTGCGATCCTCGCGGCGGCGGTCAAGGCCGAGGTCTACGAAAACTTTACCGATGTGGATTCGGTCTATGCCATGGATCCGCGCATCGTCCCGAATGCCCCGGCGATCGATCTGATGACCTACCGCGAGATGCGCGAGCTGGCCTATGCCGGCTTCGGCGTCTTCCATGACGAGGCGATCATTCCGGCCGTCCATGCCGAAATCCCGATCTGCATCAAAAACACCAATCGCCCCGAAGCACCGGGCACGATGATTGTTCCGGAGCGCAAATACGAACAGACCGAAGTGGCCGGTATTTCCAGCGCCGAGGGCTTTTGTGCGATCTATATCGATAAATACATGATGAACCGCGAAGTCGGCTTTGGTCGTCGATTGCTTCAGATTCTGGAAGAGGAAGGCATCTCCTACGAACATACCCCGTCTGGTATCGACAACATGTCGGTCATCCTTGGATCCGCCGAGCTGGGGGAAGAGAGGGAAGGAAAGGTTTTGGCGCGCATCACGGATGAA
>DAOUQA010000218.1 GCA_030625905.1 Kiritimatiellales bacterium
TATTCGGCGGAAGTCAGCATTCGTTCCTTCTTGAGTTGCTTTGCAAAATCCAGTGCGCGCTTGGACGTGGTTCCGGACAGAACGCGGTCGGGGGGCGGCATGAACAACTCCTTGCCGCGCGTCACTATGCCAATGTTTTCCGTTGCACCCTCGGCTAGATTGCGGTGCTCATCGAGCGACACGGTAAAGTCGACGCCAAGGTCGACCGCCTCCTTTTTCATAAGGACGTTGGGCATGTAGTTGCAGGTTTTTACGGTGGCAAACAGACCGGGCTTGACGGGAACCTTGCTGACGGCCACGCTCGCGCCTGCGGGCAGCCGATCAATATTGGCGTGCTTCAATTCATAAACCACAACGTAGAGTTCCGGGCGGATGCAGGCATAGGGATTGATCCCCATGGTGCCTTGCCCACGCGAAACCAAAAGCCGCACCAGCGCATTGCGCTCGCCGCCGGCCAGCACGGTTTGAACCACGATATCCGCCATCTCATCCAACGGCACGGGAAGCGTGATCCCTAGCTGAGCGCACGAATTCCCAAGGCGCTCCAGGTGGGCATCGAGGTTGTAGATACTGCCATCCATGCATTTGAACGACTCGAAAACCCCGTCGCCGCGATGCACTATGTGATCATCGACCGGCACCACCATGACCGAGGGATCCGTGACGATACAGTCCGTCACGGAAGAATACATGGAATGCAGCTTCTTCTTTTTTTTTGGCAACCGATCCAGCCAAGCGTCGCGCTCGACAATTTTCTTTTTCCGCTTTCTGGACATCCGTATTCCCCGTTTTTTATTTCGCGCGAACTATCCGATAAATTCCTGTGGATTGGAATTTATTTCTGCGGAATCAGATGCGACACTCCGGCTTTCATCAAACTGAAAGGAATACAGATGAAGGATATAATCAAGAAACGTGTTTTAGTAACCGGCGGTGCCGGGTTCCTCGGTTCGTTCCTGTGCGAACGCCTGCTGGCCGAGGGATGCGATGTAATCTGCATGGACAACTTTTTCACCGGGCGCAAAGCCAACATTGCCCATTTGATGGGCAGCCCCTACTTCGAGCTGATGCGCCACGACGTAACCTTCCCTTTCTATGTGGAGGTCGACGAAATCTACAACCTCGCCTGCCCCGCCTCGCCGGTGCACTACCAGTTCGATCCCGTCCAGACCACCAAGACCAGCGTGCACGGTGCGATCAATGCGCTGGGGCTGGCCAAACGCGTAAAGGCCAAGATCTTCCAGGCCTCCACCTCCGAGATCTACGGCGATCCCTCCGTCCACCCGCAACCGGAAAGCTACTGGGGCAACGTCAATCCGATCGGCATACGCTCCTGCTACGATGAAGGCAAGCGCTGCGCTGAAACCCTCTTTTTCGACTACCACCGCCAAAACAACATTCGCATCAAGGTCGCGCGCATCTTCAACACCTATGGTCCGCGGATGCACCCGCACGACGGACGCGTCGTCTCCAACTTCATCATGCAGGCACTCAAGGAGGAGGACCTCACCATCTACGGCGACGGGCAGCAGACCCGTTCGTTCTGCTACGCCTCCGACCTGATCGAAGGTTGGATCCGCCTTATGGCCACCGATGACGAGGTAACCGGCCCGGTCAATCTCGGCAACCCCGGTGAATTCACCATGATCGAACTGGCTGAAAACGTGATCGAGCTGACCGGATCGAAGTCCAAGCTCGTCTTCGAACCACTCCCCGCCGACGACCCCAAGCAACGTAAGCCCGACATCACCTTGGCCAAGGAAAAACTTGGCTGGGAACCGATCGTGCCGCTGCGCGAAGGGCTGAAGAAAACGATCGAGTATTTTGACGGGTTGCTTAACGAGGCGGAATAAAAGATTTTGGAGTGCGGCGGCTTGACGCCGCTTTCAAAGCGCGGTCAAGCCCGCGCACTCCATGTTCCTTTTCTACATCCCCATCTTCTTGAAGATGAATTCGGGAATGTGCCGGATCACCAGCATGATCCACCGCCACATCCAAAGGGTGTAGATCGTATTTCGCTTTTTCTCCAAACCGAGGAACACGGCCGTGGCGACTTGCTCGGGAGTGGCGGTGAGCGCAGCGGGCAGCTCCAGGCTTTCGGTCATCTTCGTGCGGCAGAAACCCGGTTTGACAGTCATCACATGCACTCCGGATTTCGCAAGGCGGTTGCGCAGGCCGGAAAGATAGGCTGTAAGCCCCGCCTTGGCACTACCGTAGATATAATTACTCTGACGCCCGCGATCGCCCGCCACGGAGCTGATTCCAACAATCGAGCCGTTCCCTCGCTTCTCGAAATCCTCGGCCACCACAGCCAAGATGGAGGCCGCGCCGGTAAAGTTGATATCGATTGTCCGGCGGATCTCATCCAGATCGGTGCGAGCCAGCAACTGGTCGCCCATGTAGCCGAAGACACAGATGACCGCATCGGGTTTTGTTTCCAGCGACTCGTAGAAGCTCCGGTGGTTGGAAAAATCGAGCGCATCGAATTCCAAAGCCAAGATATCCATTTTCGAGCGTACCTGTAGGTCGCCCGCAATCGGTTCCAGCAGTTCCGGCTCCAGCGCCGCCAGCGTCAGGCTCCAGCCCTCCGCCACAAATTTCTTCGCAATCGCCTGCGCCATGTCCGACGTCGCCCCTAAGATCAGTACATTTTTCATTCACTCTCTCCAAATATTATTAACCACGGAATACACCGAATACACGGAAGATTGATTAGTTTACAATTCGTTCGATTTAAACTTGGGGATGATGGCCAAAGTTTACCAACAAACCGAGTTTATAGCCTGTCGCCTTCAGATAGTTCTGGAGCTGCGCCCGATGTTCATCCGTGACTTCCTTCACGGCCTTGATTTCAACTATGATTTGCCCGAAGCATATGAAATCAGGAACATATTTCTTTTTCAGTGGACGCCCCTTGTATTCCAGCTTCAAGGGGTATTGCGCTTCGAACAGAATCTCTTGCAAGCCAAATTCTATTTCCAGACACTCCTGATAAACATCCTCCAAGAACCCGCATCCCTTCTCTTTATAAACCTCAAACAAAGCGCCACGAATCTTATAGCTCAAATCCTCATAAATCAATTTTCCCACAATCTCCCCCTATTCCGTGTATTCAGTATATTCCGTGGTTCATCATCCTGTCGCCGTGGTTAATCAATCCGTGATCCCGATCCGCTTGGATTGCAACGATTCAAACTTGGTGTCGCCCTTGTTGAGCATGGAGACGGCCTGGCGGAAGGCATCGGCATTGGGATAGGTTTTTGCAAACATTTCCGCATCCATGCGCGAGTCTTTCGCCAGATAGAGCCGTCCGCCATAGT
>DAOUQA010000121.1 GCA_030625905.1 Kiritimatiellales bacterium
TATTCCTGCCGGGAGCGATGTCGCCGACGATGGCCAGCATGAAAACCCGGACCTTGAAATGCCGCTGGTGTTCATCAATCCAAAAATCACCGGGCACACGGACGATGTACAGGTGGGGCAGGAGGGCTGCCTGAGTTTTCCCGAAATCTTCGCCAACGTGGAGCGGTGGCACGAAATCGATGCCGAATACATCGACCTCGAAGGCCATCCGCAGACTGTTCACGCCAAGGGCTTGCTCGCCCGTGCCATCCAGCACGAGCTCGATCACCTTAACGGCATCCTGCTGGTCGATCGCATGTCGCACGTCAAGAAGATTGCCATCGGCGGCAAGCTCAAGCGCCTCGCCAAACAAACCAAACAAGCATTATAATTCATCCACAGATTTTCACAGATTTCTTTAATGAATAATCTGCGTACATCTGTGTAATCTGTGGAAGTTAAGATGATCACACTAAATAAAACGATACGGCTGTTTCTCGATGGCATCGGGCGGCGGGAGGAATACGAGTTCTACCTCGACAAGTTCCAGTCCGACCATTCCGCCTGCTTTGCCTTACTGTGCCCGGATCTTGGAAGTATTGAGACCGGCGCCGAGGTGCTGGCGTTCGATCTCCATTTCCTGCTGCGGCTCGAACTTGTTCCCGCTATCCTGCTTTGCGGCGGCGATGCCGCAAGGATGCAGGCCGCGCTGGCGGTCGAACCGATTTTCGATTTTTATCCGGTGGATGCCGGTTCGCTGGCTTCCTTCATCGGGCAGGCGCACGCCGCCGAAAAGGTTCCGGTGCTGGTGGCCGAAGGCATGGAATTGGAGGGTACCCTGCTTCAACTTTTGCCCGAAACGGCCAAGCGCGTCCATTTTATCCGTGCGGCGGGCGGGCTGAAAAGCGCTTCCGGCGAACTGTTGCCCTACCTCTACACCCACAAGGAAAGCCTCCAGCCCTTGGAAAACCTGGAGTTCGATTTCACCGCCCTTGGAAAAAAACTGCTCGAAGAGCGGCCGGGCGTCCACCTCTCTGTCACGTCGCCCATAAACCTACTGCAGGAAATCTTCACCGTCAAAGGCGCGGGCACGCTGTTTCGCAAGGGGAGCGAGATTCAGCATTTCCGGGGGATGGAAAATGTCGACCGCGTCCGCCTGAAGAATCTATTTGAAGCGAGCTTTGGCAAAAAGCTGGCCGATGAGGCCTTTTTGGAAAATATCGCCCATTCCTATATTGAAAAGGAGTATCGCGGTGCGGTGCTGCTTGAAGAGCATCCCGCCGGACACTACCTCTCCAAATTTGCCGTTGGTCAGGAAGCACGTGGCGAGGGTGTGGCGATGGAGCTATGGCGCGAGGTTTGCGGGAAACACGAAGCCCTCTTCTGGCGCTCCAATGCCGCAAACCCCTTCAACTCGTGGTACGACAAGCAGGCCGATGGCCATCACTGCTACGGGAAATGGCAAATCTTTTGGCGCGGCGTCTCCGCCGATGCCATTTCCAGCATCGTTGAGTTTTGCTGTTCGCGCGATGAGGATTTTGTTCCCTAGAGCATTTTAAGCAATAACGTAGACCGGAGCCGTGTACGAAGTCCGTACGCACGGTTCCGAGAGAGGAACAAGGCTGAGCTTGATCCCCCCTCTCAGCCTTGTCCTACTCGATTTTCTCCTGAACCTTTTTTTAGGTCTACAATGAACGAATTAACGGGTATCTTGTCCCAAACAATATATTACATTCCGCTTTATGCGGGTTAACCGATCCTGAAGGAGGATATAATGAAGAAGTGGTTGATCATGTTGGCTGGAGTAGCGCTGTTTATTAGCGGTTGCAGAGTAGAGGTGGAGGAAGAGGCTCCACCAAGTGCTGAAGGAAGCCAAGAGCAGGTTGAGCATGACGGGTGGAATACTGACTTTGAAGGAGCCAAGGCCACGGCCAAGGCCGAAGGAAAGTACATGCTGATTGATTTCAGTGGTTCCGACTGGTGTGGATGGTGCGTCAAGCTCGACAAGGAAGTCTTCTCCCAGAACATATTCAAGGCATACGCCGAGGGAAATCTGGTTTTGATGCTGGCGGACTTCCCGCGTGATAAATCCAATCAAAGTGTCGGCGTGCAAAAGCAGAATCAGGCTTTGGCGGAACAATTTGGTATCCAAGGGTTCCCGACGGTCTATATTCTTGATCCCGACGGAACCCCGGTTGACAAAACCGGCTATCAGGCCGGAGGTCCCGGAGCCTACGTCGAATACATCAAGAAGGTTATTGCCGGCGCGAAGAAATAGATTCCAGACTCCGGAAATGAAAAAGGCCATCCATGCGGGTGGTCTTTTTTATTGGATGTGGGGCAGGCTTTTCACGTGACCACGTTGGCACGTGGATCGTAACTCTCGTGGCCAGCCTTGCCCATGGCGGGCGCGGGTTCCTGCGGAATGAGAAGTGCAGGCGAGCCGCCTGCGGTACGGATGCTGTATCGCAGGCGGCTCGCCTGCTTGTTGCCCTTGAATACAAAAAAGCCGCCCGGCGACCGGACGGCTTTTGCGTTTCCCCGATGGGAAGAACTACCTGATCTTGCCTTCTTCGCGACGATTCTTGATCACCTCTTCGGCGATCGAGAACGGCACGGCCTCGTAGTGCTCGAAGGTCATCGAGAACGATGCGCGACCCTGCGTGAGGGAGCGGATCGTGTTGGAGTAGCCAAACATTTCGCTCAGCGGAACCATGCCCTTGATGATTTTCATGCCGCCACGCTCATCCATGGACTCAATACGTCCGCGGCGCTGCGCGATGGTGCTGTTGCACGCACCCATGAATTCATCCGGGGTGGTGATCTCGATGCTCATGATTGGTTCTAGCAACTGGGGGTTGCCTTTCATGAAGAGTTCCTTGAAGCACTGGCGTCCGGCAATCTGGAAGGCGAAGTCGGAGGAGTCGACTTCGTGGTAGGATCCGTCGGTCAGGGTAACCGTCATATCCACTACGGGGTAGCCGGCAAATGGGCCGGCTTCCAGCGCCTGAATGACGCCTTTTTCGACAGATGGGATGTATTCGGTGGGGATGCGTCCACCAACGACCTTGTTGATGAACTCGAAGCCATCGCCCGGTTTTCCCGGAGAAACGCTCATGACCACATGGCCATACTGGCCGCGACCACCGGACTGCTTGGAGTGCTTATAGGGACCGTTGGCCGGCGAGGTTGCGGTTTCGCGGTAGGCCACTTCCGGGCGACCCACTTCAGCCACGACGCTAAATTCGCGGCGCAGGCGATCCACAATGATTTCGAGGTGAAGCTCGCCCATTCCCGAAATAATGGTTTCGGAGGTTTCGTGGTCGAATGCAACCGTGAAGGTCGGATCTTCGTCCGCCAGGCGGTGCAGGGCTTCACCCAGCTTTTCATTGTCGGCCTGACTTTCCGGCTTGATGGAAATGCTGATTACCGGTGCCGGGAAGTCCATGGATTCTAGATGGATTTCGTCTTCCCGGGTGCAAAGGGTATCGCCGGTTTTGGTTTCGGCAAGACCCGCCACGGCAACAATGTCGCCGGCCACGGCCATATCGAGGGCTTCCTGGCGGTTGGAGTGCATGCGGAGCAGACGGCCAATGCGCTGCTTCTTTTGCTGGGAGGAGTTCCAGATATTTTCGCCTGATTTAAGGGTGCCGGAGTAGATGCGCAGATAGGTCAGCTTGCCCATGTGCTTATCGGACATGATCTTGAACGCCAAGGCGGAGAAGACTTCATCGTCGTCAACCTTGCGCTGGTTGTCCGGATTCTTAGTGCAGATGATCGCCGGGATTTCGTTCGGAGCGGGAAGAATCTTGATGACGCCGTCGAGAACCTGCTGAACGCCTTTGTTCTTGAAGGCGGAACCGCAGTAGACCGGAACAACCAGGCGGGCGCAGGTGGCCTTGCGCAGGATGCCCCAGATTTCGTCTTCGGACAGGTCGCCTTTATCGAAATACTTCTCGAGCAGCTCTTCGTCCATTTCGGCGCATTTTTCAACGAGGTTTTTGCGCCACTCCTTGGCGGTATCGAGGAGGTCGGCCGGGATCTCCTCTTCGTCCCATTCAGCCCCCTTGGACTCTTCCTTGAAGATGAGGGCCTTCATGGTGATCAGGTCGATTACGCCGATAAAATTTTCGGAAGCGCCGATCGGAATAACCACTGGAACGGCGTTGGCACCGAGCATGTTCTGGATGCCCTCCACCACGCCGAAGAAGTCGGCACCGATACGGTCCATCTTGTTGACGAAGGCGATCTTCGGCACTTCGTAGCGCTCGGACTGGTGCCACACGGTTTCAGATTGGGGCTGGACACCGCCGACGGCGCAGTAGAGGGCGATTGCGCCGTCAAGTACGCGCAGGGCACGTTCCACTTCCATCGTGAAGTCCACGTGGCCGGGGGTGTCGATGATCGAGATCATGTGGTCTTTCCACATGCAGGTGGTTGCTGCGGAGGTAATCGTGATGCCGCGTTCCTGTTCCTGTTCCATCCAGTCCATCGTGGCGGCGCCGTCATGAACCTCGCCGATCTTGTGCGAACGACCCGTATAATAAAGGATGCGTTCAGACACGGTGGTCTTTCCGGCATCGATGTGTGCCATGATTCCGATGTTGCGGACGTTTTCTAAAGGGACTTCTCTGGCCATTGGTTTTCCTCGTAAATCTTATTCTTCATTTTCCTGAAGGCGCGCAATATGCCGATAGGACTAGGCTACTGCAAGGCATAATTCGTTAAAAGTAAGGATCTATGAGGAAGGAATTTTGATAGATAAATCTCGCCCAAAGGATTAAGATTTCGGTTTACTCCACTCACTATGTTTATCGATACACACGTGCATTTCGACCGTTTCGTGAAGGAGGGAACCTTTTTGGGGCTTCTGGAGCATGCCCGGGAGGCGAACGTGTTGGAGATGGTGGCCATCGGTGGAAACGCTCTGGCCAATGCGCTTTCACTGAAGCTGGCGAAGGAGTATCCGGGGCGTATCTTCGGTTGCGTGGGCTACGACCGCGACGAGGCCTTGGCGCGGCGAATCTGTGGAGATTCGCCGCTTGAACCGCAGAATGAGGAACAAGGCATATCGAATTCCGAAGGCGGGGAGCATCTAGGAGGCATTGATTTTGCGCTGTTGCGCAGGCAGGTGGCCGATCCGCTGGTAAAGGCGGTCGGCGAAACGGGGCTCGACTATTTCTACACCGCCGAAACGGCCACCGAGCAGAAAAAACTGTTTGCCGAGCACTGCGCCCTAGCCGCGGAATTTGGAAAGCCGATCGTGATCCATACGCGCGATGCAGACGAAGATACCATTGCCATCCTTCGGGAGTTTTCCAATGCATGGAAGGGCGATCCGGCACGGTTGGGCGTGTTGCACTGTTTTACGCGCGATACCGCATTTGCCCGGCAGATCCTCGATCTGGGTTTGATGGTCAGCTTTAGCGGCATCGTCACCTTTGCCAATGCCGACCCGTTGCGCGAGGTGGTGGAATATGTGCCGGACGACCGTTTGCTGATCGAAACCGATTCGCCCTATCTTGCCCCGGTTCCCATGCGCGGGAAGCGCAACGAGCCGGCGTTTGTGGTTCATGTGGCTAAACAGCTTGCGGAACTGAAGGGCTGTTCGCTAGACTCCATCGCAAATCTAACTGCGAGAAACGCGCGAACCCTGTTTGCGCTTTAGGTTCAAAGGTGCGGTTTACCCGCCAAGGAACGCGTTCCTCCCGTTGGTTGGGGAAGCGTTGCTGCACCATTGCCTAAGAGGGAGTCCGGGTGTAGATACGCTTCACCCCGAAGGGGAAAGCGTTGGCTGGCGAGCGGTCAAAACGCTTTGCCCGCAGTTTTAGGGGAAGAACCATTTAGAGCAGTACCGGAATACTGGAGGATAGGATGAGGTTTTTGTTTTTGTTGTTAAGCTCGGTCGTTGTGGCGGCCGCCCAGACAAGCGAGGTGGTGAAGGTCAAGGTGGTGGGTGATCGCGTGAGCCTGCGCGCAAAACCCGATATCAACTCCGAATTGCTCGACCGCGCCATGCGGGGCGCGGAGCTTGTTTTTCTCGGGAAAACCAATGGCTGGGTGGCTGTCCAGGCCCCCGACAGTCTGGATTTATGGGTGTCGGAGGAGTATGTGCAGAACGGTACGGTGCAGCCCGAAAAACTGAATGTCCGTTCGGGGCCAAGCCAGAACTACAGCGTGGTCTGCGTCGTGAACAAGGGCGACTCGATTGCGTTGCGCGGCGAGTTCAACGAATGGCTTAAAATCGTGCCGCCCGTCGGCAGCCGGGTGTGGATCAGCGAAGAATATGCCGAAATCATCGAGCCACCCAA
>DAOUQA010000047.1 GCA_030625905.1 Kiritimatiellales bacterium
AACCCGATTGCAAAATCCAGTGCCTTGCGCAAAGGCTCCCCATCGCCGCAGTACCGGTCAATATTTTCAACTGTATCGTAAATCATTGCTTATCTCCTTTTTTAAAAATTTCCAACCACGAATGAACGCGAATAGACGCTACCCCGCATTTCGGTTGCGGCACTAAATCATCCTGTCCTTAATTATTTTGTCTACTCTCTATTCCAGAGTACTGGCCGAACAACCGCCTCCGGAAATTCCGGTACGCACTCATCAATCTTTTTAAGCAGGGATTCCTCCAACGGCCCGCGCTTCGCCATGGCCGCGTTTTCACGCAGCTGCTCGACGGAATCGACACCGATCAGCACACTGGTGATGGCCGGAAAGCTCAAGCCGTACCGGAGGCACAGCTCCGGCATGTCCATCCCCGCCTCGCGAGCCAATGCCTCGACCTTCCGGCGCACGGGAACAACACGGTGCAGGTTTTCCGGAATCCGTTCCTCCGGTATCAGCAAAAGCCCCTGCAAAAACGCACTGCGGGCGAAAAGCGGAATTTGCCGCTCCTGCACCCGGTCAAAAACCGCGTCGAAAAAGCGATGGTCAAACAGGTTGTGCGGAAGCTGGATGGCTTCGACCAGCTCGCTTTCAACCGCCCGCTTCGCGCCCTCGGCCGTATCGACGGAAATACCGGCACGCCCGATCAATCCCTTTTCCTTCATCGTATGCAAGGCATCCATCCACGGCAAATCCGCATCGCGATGAAACAGGAAGACCGGCAGCGTCTCCACCCGTAGGTTTTCCAATGATTGGACAAGGGAGTTTTCGATAAACCCCGGCACCTGCCCCGAAGGGATCCCGGTTTCGCTGACAGGTTGGCTTTTGCTCACAACCACCACTTGATCCGCAACCTTCAGTTCCGCAATTATTTTGCCAAGCACCTGTTCGCTCTCCCCGTAGGCGGCGGCGGTATCAAAACAGTTGATGCCCGACTCCAAGGCGCACTCCACAATATCCCGGCACGCCTTGTAGTCAGGGCGACCGCCCTTGGCTATGCCGTAGTCCAGCCCGAACTGCACCGTACCGAGCATTACTCGCGAAAAATCTATTTCCCCATTTTCCATACCACTATTCCAACCCCTCTATTAAGGTTTCTGACTCCAATATATTGCATGAATTACTACAATACGCTAATTAGTTGCTCCGTCTATTGCAGGATATGCCTGTTTTATTGGAGAATTTGACTGCATGATTTGCTGTATTAAAAATGATTATGGAACCATCGATCAGAGCATTTCAATCGGCCCGGCTCAATGGCCACACTTCGACCTGATCGTCGTCCATTCAGGACAAATCCAACTGAAACTGACCGGCAAGCGGGCAACCATGGATTCCGGCCAAGCGATCCTTCTCTATCCGGGAACACCCTTCAAAGGAGGATCCGTTACACCCGAAGCAAAAATATCCGTTCATCACTTCCAGCTCAACTCTGATAAAAACCTTTCGTCACCAAACGAGTGGCTTGCAGACAAAAAATCCGGTTACAACATATTCCAGTACTGCGAGATGCCCGATCTGGAACACGACATAAAACGGATGGTCGGGCTGGCACACCAACCTGCCCGACCGGAAAACGAAATGATGCGTTCCCTTTTGATGGCATTGATCATCGCCCAGCTACAGGCAGATCATGGCACCTGTCTCCCAAAAACCTCCCTCAGCCCAGAAATCAGAAATCTGGCAGCATGGCTGAACGAAAACCTTGGCGAAAAGATAACGCTCGGCGACATGGCCAAACAGGTGGGGCTATCGACCAGCCGCTTCAGGACGATTTTTAAACAGCAGCTCGGAACAAGTCCCGGTGCCTATCTTTTGGATCTGCGGATGAACGAAGCGGCACGACTGCTGCGCGAGACACTGACTCCAATCAAACAAATTGTATCCCTGACAGGCTACACGGAAATTACCTATTTCTACCACGCATTCAAGCAACTGCACAAGACAACGCCCAAGGCCTACCGCGACCGCCACCTCCCGCTGGGATAGTTTAATTCGCCCGCGGTATGGTTGCGTCCCAGAATGTGTCCGGAAAACCTTTTCCTCTCGCAGCCAGCTTTCAGACACTTCGTTCAGCAAATCCCGAGCGAAGCGAAGATAATTTCCAAAGGAAATAGGGCTAAGCCCGGTTCAACCAGCCTGCCTCTTTGGTAGCCAGCATGGCGGTGCCTAGGTCTATGCCTAGAACCAGATCGTTCATCCAAGCATCTCAAGGGTTTTTTCCACCAGCAGTGCACCGCTCTCCGGGACAAACAGCCCGTTGGAGGCTTCGTAGCCGCCTTCGGCAGCCGCCTCTGGAGTAACGACATAACCCTGGAGTTCCCCGTTGGCCATCGCAATAACGAAGGCATTTTTCGCCTTGGCCTTAACCATTAGATCAAATTCAACAAACATTTCGCCGGGCCACCCGATAAAGCGCCATGGTCCAATGGTGATGACCTGTATTTCCGCCGGCATGACCGTTTTGCGGACAGCGTCCATCCGGCCGTCGGCAGAGGCTTTGGCCAGCGTCAGGGTTTCCTCGGCCCCGAACCAATCGCATTCGGCAGTCCGTACCTCTGTGGCCGGAGCTGCGGAAGTACGCAGATGTTCCAGCCTATCGACAGCCTGTTGAAGCATCGCCTGCGCCTCCTCCACCGGAGGAAAGCCCTTTGGGATGAGTTCAATGAACTCCTGAGATGCGCCCAGCACGGGATTGGAACCGAAAACAATACCGTCCATTGCTTTCTCTGCGGCATGGCCGAGAATTTTCCCCAGCCGAACAGCTTCCTCGAAGGTATTTTCTTTCGTGACGTGGCGGGGACTCTGGTTCCCCTGCGGACCCGTGTGGTGCAGTACGGGACACTCGCCTCCGACTACAGTTTCCTGTAGATAGCGGCGTGCCAGACCGGGAAAATCCCCGGTGATCAAGGTGGTGTCCTCGTGCAGCACGGTCGGGTGCATGCAACAGACCAGCATCAAGGCTATATTCGAGCCGTCCTCCGTCGAACGAACCCAAAGGACGGGCACGTCCATATCGCAAGGGCCGGCGGGGTCGCGCCGGTTTGTGCCGATGCCCGTTGCATCGGCAAGCGCCAGTCCAGCCTCTGCCGGTTGCGCATTTTCAAATGCCTTGACCGCCGCATCGACAATTTGATCTTCCATGAAGCGGACATATTCCGGATCGGTCTTAGGGACAACCGGATCGGCCTCGTTGCTCAGATAATCCAGCGTGATCGGCCCCGAGTGGGTGTGGGTAGCCGTGATCATGATGTTGGCGGCGGGAATTCCGGTCGCCTCTTCAATCCGCCGTCTGGCCCGCCCGGCAAGATCCTTCGGAATGAAAATAATGTCGTTGGCACTGAATAGAACCTCGGTTACCCCGTCCGACAAATAGAGTACCGAACTCAAAAGCGGATCATGGACTCCCGTGCTGTAGCGCTCCACATGCGGATAGCCGAAAAGAAACTGCGAATTCTTCGGCGTGATTTCAACTTGCGAGGCCCCTGCTTTCAGTACACTCATATAATCCTCTCCCCCCTCTTCATTCCCTAAATATTTTTCAGCCCGGATTACAGGATCATCAAGATACATAATAACAGAAACCATCCCGTCCATCCTGTAATCCTGTCAAAAGTTTCTTTTCTAGTATCCAATGTCCCAGTTGGTTTCGATGTTCATGGCGGCGGTTTCCGTGACATAGACATCTGTTTTCAGTGTCTGCAGAATCGACGCGGGCATCAATGGTGTAACGGGACCGTGCAGGCAAAGCCGGGTTGTTAGGCGCTGCCAAGAATTCAGGCTGCCACCGACCGTAATGCCGTGCGTATCAAAGCGATGTTTCGCTCCGATCACATCCGCCGGACCCAGCGTGGCGGCCTTCGGTGGAACAGCCGTCAGGTCACCACTAAAACCAAAGCAACCATGCAGTGAGTTTTGCGCAATCGTGAACGGGCTAAGCGTCACGATTTTTGAGCCAAACATTTTCCACTCTTCCAGCGGAGCCTGCAGTTCCGGAGAATCCGGCTCAATAAAGGCCAGATGCCCAGTCCATCCGGGACCGCTGTAGCAGATGTCCGCGCCGCCCAGATCGGCCAGCTTTTTGCTGTAATCGCCGACATCCTTCAAATCGCTAAAAATCGTAAACTGCTCGCGCGGCGGACGAAGATCTTCGTCGAGTTCGTAATAGAAGTATTTCAGCATCGCATGGCCAAATCCCAACTCCCAGCTTTCCGGCGCCACATTGCCATCCTGGTCAGCGTATTCATCCATCGCAAACGCCCAAAGATTTTTGCAGCTTATTTTGCACTGGTTGATGATCCGAGCCACATGGCGATAGCCCGGCCACGGATTGGGCAGAATCATCACAATCTGTTCGCCGCTATCGCTGGCGTTTTTGAGTCTGGAGATCAGATCTCCGAACCAAAGAAACGTCAGATCCTCGTCCTTGACCACCTGAATATTAAAATCCGGATTCGGGTGGTTTGTGATTTCCTCGCGCGTAATTGCGCGGCACCGCTCGATAACTTTCTTGTCTTTGAACGGAACAAACTCCGCCGGCTCAAATGTAAAATTGGACATGGTAAAACCTCCTGTTAATGTTAGTTAGCCGCGAAGGAACGCAAGGAACGCAAAGAATGGCAACAGACCATTTAATGCTTTGCCGAGTCCAGCCCGCACCGCTGGTCGTAGAGCGTATTTCTCTATCTGAAACTTGTACGATCCAAAATTAATCAGCAGCCCGTGTTCAATACCCGATGCCCGAAGATATCCAAGCAATTGGGCTTTATGTTCTCCCACTATCGTTTTGCAGGCCTTTAGCTCGATGATCAGACGGTCCTCGACAAGGATATCTGCATAGTATTCACCGACTTCAGTTCCATCTTCATCGTAGACATGCATTGGATGCTGCTGCTTTACCTCAAGGCCAGCCTTGCGCAGACGATTGACAAGTGCATTCTCATAGACTTTTTCAAGATGTCCATGTGCATGATACTTATGAATCGCATAGGCCGTTTCTCTGACTTGATCACATAGCTGCATGATGTCTTCCATATAATCCCCTTTTGCGTTCTCTGCGTTCTTTAGCGGCTAATTGTCTTCCTGCATAAACACATTCTTTCCGGCTACCCATGTTTGCTCTACTTCCAAATCCTTGCTCAGCAAGACCAGATCGGCATCATAGCCTTCGGCGATTTTGCCTTTCCGGTTTTCAAGCCCCAGCACCCGTGCTGGGTTCGCGCTGACCATGCGGATGGCCTGCGGAAGATCGATGTCCAGCATTTTGAGGGCGTTGCGGAAAGCGGTGTCCATGGTGAGGCCGCTGCCGGCAAGCGTGCAGGGGTTGCAGGAGTTTTCGGTCATGCGGGCGGGGCCGCCGGGATACTTGTATTCAACCTCGTCCTTTCCGAACATGTGGCGGGCGGGCGGCAGGCCGGCGCCGACCTGGGCATCGGTAATCAGCGCAACTCCCTCGCGGCCCTTGGTCTTCAGCGCCATCGTGACAGCCACGGGATCGACGTGCTCACCGTCTAGGATAAAGTCCACGGTCACGCGGTCATCGGCCAGAATCGCTTCCACCGCACCGCAGGGTCGAACCCCCCCGTCCGTTTCATCCGGGGCGTAGAATACATCGTAGAAATGCGTGGCGTGACGGGCGCCGGCCTCGATGGCGGCCTGCGTCTGCTTTACATCCGCTTTCGTGTGCGTGATGAAAACAGGCGTTCCGTTGCGGCTCATAATCGGCAGCAGATCGCCGATTCCTTCAAAATCGGGAGAGATGCTGAAGATCGCTGGGTGGGGGGATGCCGCCGCAACCAGCGATTTAACGCGTTCAGGATCGTTGGTTCCCAGAGCCTCTTTGGGGAGTGCGCCGGTAATGGTTAGGAACGGCCCCTCCAGATGAAACCCGAGGATCGCTGTTCCCTGCGATTCAACCGTGGACAATGAGGAGAGGAGGGTAGCGTCTTCGCCTTTCGGGCGCGGGCAGACGGTCGGGAGAAATCCGGTCACTCCATATTGCGGGAGGATTTCACAGATCCGGGCTAGCTCTTCCGGGCCATTATCAATCAAATACTCATGAACCCCGTGGATATGCAGATCGATAAATCCGGGAACCAGATACCCGCCCTGTGCATCGATATGATGTGCTTCATCAACCGGACCTCCAGCTGCATCAGGTGCGATGGAAACGATTTTTCCATCGCACATCTGAATCTGATGATCCGCCAGTACCTGATCCGTCAACACCACGGAGGCGTGTCTGATTGTGGTTTTTATCATGTCGCCCATCTTTCTTTTCCCCGAGTGTTACTATTTGTTCGGTTATGTTTTAATAAAACATGCTGGCATGGCAAACAAATAGAAGGTATATCTTCTCCATGAACCAGATGAATCGTCAGGAAAAAATTATCGCCTTGATCGGTGAAACCGGTGAAGGCTCCATTCAGGAATTTGCCAAGCTATTCAAGGTCAGTGAAATGACCGTTCGCCGGGATTTGGATTCTTTGGCCGCGCAGGGTCGGGTTATTCGCACACACGGAGGCGCCGCACTTGCCGGCCGGGTCTCGTTCGAGTTTGATTTCCTCAAAAGGAAAAAACAAAACCAGAGGGAAAAAGAGTCCATTGCCCGGAGGGCTGCAGAGCTGGTTCAGGATGGACAATCGGTTATGCTGGACTCGGGAACCACTCCCCTCGCTGTAGCGCGGGCATTGCGCGGCAAGAAAGGGGTGACCGTGATCACCACATCGCTTCCCATTGCTTCGGAACTACAATACCAGGAGGACCTCCGCATCCTTTTGCTGGGCGGCTACCTCCGGAGCGGTGCTCCGGATATGGAAGGCGCGCTGACGGAATCGAACCTGGAGCAGCTGCGGGCGGATATCGCCTTTCTGGGCGCCGACGGGATTGACCGCAAAGGCCAGGCCTATAACGCCTCCCTTTCGGTCGGGCGGATGCTGACCAAGATGGCGGCTTCCGCCGCTGAAGTGTATGTCGTTGCAGACCCAAGCAAACTGGGGCGCACCGCCCTCACCCGCTACGGAAACATCACCCAATGGAGCGGCCTCATCACAAGTCGCTCCGCCGACAAGGCCCTGCTGGCGGCCCTTCGCCGTAACGGAGTGCGCATCCTCACCGCCTGATTCAGGTTTCCAATGATTGGGAAAACGTTTCCAAGGTCTGGAAAACTGTCTGCTCACCCCCCCCCCCCCGCAATACAGGTTGACGGCTCCAAAACGTTATATTATAACATTCTCGAACATAAAAAAACAATTGCGATGAAGAAAACAACAGAGGATCATGGAGATCGTGCCATGTTAACGGCAGGCGCATCAAAAGTTGACATAAACAGGAGAAAGGTTCATGGAAAAGAATATAAATGTATTGGTTGCGCAGTCGGGTGGGCCGACGCCGGTGATCAACAACTCTCTGCGAGGCGTCATCGAAGCCTGTCGCGATTACCCATCCGAATTCGGGAAAATCTATGGCGGCTGGCACGGAATTGAAGGCGTTCTCCAAGAGGAACTGATTGAGATATCAGCTCAACCCCAAAAAGAGATTGATCTGTTGGCTACAACGCCTGCCGCAGGAGCTATTGGCACATGTCGCTATAAGCTGTCGGATGATCGTCCGGAAGATTTTGAGCGAATTATCGAGGTGCTAAAAGCTCACCATATTGGCTACTTTTTCTACATTGGCGGCAATGACTCTATGGATACCGCCCATAAGTTGTCCGATTTAGCCAAAGAGAAACAGCTGGATCTTACCGTAGTGGGAATCCCGAAAACGGTTGATAATGATTTGGGCGATCAGGAAATAACATACTGCGACCATACCCCCGGTTATGGCTCAATCGCTCGTCATTGGGCTTATATAATCCAAAATGCGAATGAGGAAAACATGGGTTGCTGCACGCACAATCCCGTCATCGTCATGGAGGCAATGGGCCGCGGTACAGGTTTCATTCCAGCCGCTGTCCGACTGGGAGACCCAAACCGTGAAATGCCTTTGCTTATTGTGATGCCGGAAAAGAAAATTCCTATTGAGCAAATTGCCGACACCGTCAGCGACAAGCTTAAACAACGCGGTCGTTGTATTGTTATTGTCAACGCCGGGCAGGAGTTCGAACCTTACGGTGGAAAAGACGCCTTTGGGCATCCCGACGGTCTTACTGTTTCCGGGCGTACACAAGGCCTATTTCTCACCAAATATTTGAGTTCAAAGAATCTTTCCAAATATGGACCGGCTTTGTGCAATGCTTGGGGAATTGAACAGCGTATGGTGTCGGCGCTTGCCTCCAAGGTTGATCGAGAAGAAGCGTTTCTCGTTGCAAAGCATGCAGTTGAAATTGCTCTCAAGGACGGAACGGGTTGGATGTCCAGCATTGAGCGTAAACCCGGAGATACCTATCAAGCGTATTACGACAAGGTTGCGTTAACTGTAATTGCCAACTCTATACGGGAAGTGCCGAATGACTGGATCACAGAAGACGGTTTTGATGTGACTGACGATTTCGTTAAATACGCCAAACCTCTCATCGGTGATGAGTGGGCCGATGTACCGCTTGAAGGGGGCATCCAGAGATTTGCCCGTTTCAATAAAATTTTTGCGGAGAAACGGTGTAAAGAATATGTGCCGATGATGTACAGACCCTAGAAAAACTAGAAATCAAAATGACTGCAAATCAAACTTTTTCAGCGCCAGACTGATCACCAGTCATTCTGTGGATAAAGCCCTGCTGCCCGCCCTCCGCCGCAACGGCGTGCGCATTCTTCCCGTCTGAGTCAGGTTGATTATTCAGTGCAATAACACCCATGCAGCAGCTTTCTTTTGTTGAAAAACCGTACCCGCTAACAGGCGGAGGCGCAGACCCCAGCAACATGGGAAAAATCTGGGGGCGCAAAAAAGCGTAGAAACGAAGGAAGACGACAGAGGCGGACTTTTCCATAAAATCAATCCACCCGCCAACAAAGGGCGTAATCCTGATCTGAAATTTTAAGCAACGAATGGTTCTCCCCGGCGAAACCGGGAACAACGACGAGCCCCGGTGCCATTCTCAACGAAGGATACGTGTTCCGGAAGGCGGCAAAGCCACGGGTATCCTTTCGCGACGGACGAGTTCCAAGCTTGACCTCCAACGGATAGAAACAGTTGTCGCGTTCCAGAAGAATGTCCACCTCTGCACCGCCATGCGTACGCCAGTGATACAGCGCGGGAGCAACGGATTCAAGCGTGCACATTTTCCGGATCTCAGCCATCACTGCGGCTTCAAAAAGACGCCCGGTCTGCGGATGTCCGCCCAGTGCCACCGGCGAAGAAATCTGCTGCAAGTGGCAGGCAAGTCCTGAATCGGAAAAATATCCTTTTGGCTTTCCCGAAATGCGCTTCACGGGATTGCCGCTGTAGGCCGGAACTTCATACCACTGAAACGTCGCCCGCAACAACCCCAGCCAGCGGCGGGCCGTTTGCGGAGTAATTCCGACATCCCGTCCCAGCTGGGAATAGTTGATTTCACAAGCGGACATCGCGGCAACCAGCTGCACAAACCGTCCGAAAAGCTGCCAATCCTCCACATCCGCAAGCAGACGGACATCCCGCTCGATATAGGTTCGGAAATAAGACGCATGAAAATCCGGCAACAAATCGAGTGGCAACCGGTCGGCTTCCGGAAGCCACCCCCTCCACAGCTGCTCGTTCAGACTGCGCGTCGGATCCCGACACAGCGCTGCCTGCGAGACAAAGGCCTCTGGATCGGAAAGCCAGCGCCCCAGCCAGGAAACATCCGGAACCTGCTCTGCAATTTCCGATAGGGAAAACCCTTCTATATCCGCAAAGACGGCACGTCCCGCCAAACTTTCCGAAACGGATTTAAGCACCGACCACTGCTGACTGCCGGTCAGAATATATGACCCCGGCTTCCTGCCCGTCGCATCAATACGGCGCTTGAGAGCCGCAACCAGCTCCGGGGCATATTGTATCTCGTCGAGCACCAGTGGCGGCGGGTGATTGTCCAGAAACAAATCCGGATCCTGCCTGGCATTTCCGATGTCTTTAACCGGATCGAAAACAACGGTTTCATGCTCTGGGAAAATATGCGCAATCAGCGTGCTTTTACCGGTCTGGCGCGCACCGGAAAGAACCAGAGCCGGAAAGTGTTCCGCCATTCGTTTTAGCCGTTCAGAGATAGACCTGTTTTTATACATGCGCGAAAATTAATGATACCATCACCGTTTTTCAAGCAAAAAACTATCGCGTATAAACCTCTTCCGCTCTTCTTTCTACTCCAGCCAGGCACGGCACGGACACGGAAAAAGCTGGGGTTACCGGGCACACTGTTAGTGTAGAGCACGTCCTTCCCTTATTTCCCATGATGTTGGTGTAGCCCGAAACGCCCGCCCAATCAGCACCGCCGATCAGGTTGGTTCGGCTTTTCAACGAGTACCAGCGTTCCAATCCGCCATGCTGCGGCGTGGTTTCCTCCGTCTGGAATTCCGCCATCAGGCCGTCTATATCCACCCGGAACAGACTGTTCGAATCGGTTGGGTCGGTACCAGCACCTTCGGAACCGGATTTTGCCTGGGATCTATTCTCATTCATCCAACATTCCACCCATCCGTCCGCAATCGGTAGAATTGTGGTCCAAAGGTAGCCAAAAAAACTTTCCCTTACCGGTTGACTGCCCCAATATGTTATATTAGAACGCCTTATCACATTAACAAACATTCCCCGTGCTGGGGATGAAAACAGCCGAAAGGAGACGAAACGATGGTGACGACAACAAAGACAAGTACTGACAACTGGGCGCATGTAGATTTGGAAAAAGTACCTAACATGGTGACGGATGCCCCCGGGCCGAAATCGAAGGAGTGGCACGATCGGTGCACCAAATATTTCAAGGGACTCAGCGGCCAGGTGAAGCTTTTCCCGGTTACCTTCAAGTCCGCATATGGTTGCACCATGAAGGATGTGGACGGCAACGAATACATCGACTTTTCCTCCGGCATCTACGTTACCACGCTGGGTCACTGCCATCCGAAAATCGTCGAGGCCATACAGAAAATGGCGGGGCAGCTGATGAACGCCCACGACTTTACCACGCCGATCAAAACGAAGCTGGTCGAAAAGCTGGCTGAAATCCTGCCGGGCGACCTGAATGGGTTCCAGTTCTACGATTCCGGCACCACCGCCGTGGAAGCCGGTCAGCGTGTGTTGCGCGCCGCCACCGGGAAGCACGAAATGATTTCCGCATTCTACGACTACCACGGCAAGACCTACGGCGGCGTTTCGCTGGGGCACATCCGCTCCACCGCATACGGTCCGACCCGCGCGCCCGGTTTCCACATGGTGCCGCGCCCGGATGTCTACCGCCCGATGTGGAGCAAAGAAGATGGAACCATCGACACCGATAAATACATCGAGTTCTACGAGGAATACCTCGACAAGGGCACCTGCGGGCAGGTCGCCGGTTTCGTTCTTGAACCGATCCAGGGCTGGGGAGGATCGGTCATGCCGCCGGACGACTATTTCCCGAAACTGCGCAAGCTTTGCGACAAGCACGGCATCCTGCTGATGGCCGACGAGGTGCTGACCAGCACCGCCCGCACCGGCAAGTGGCTCTGCATGGAGCACTGGGACGTGGTGCCGGATATCGTGACCATGGGTAAAGGCTTCGGCAACGGCTTCCCCGTCACCTGCGTGGCGGTTCGCGAGCAGTACAAGGAATCCTTCGAAGCCATTTCCGCCTCCAGCAGCTACGGCGGAAACCCGATGGCCTGCGCGGCGGCGCTGGCAAGCATTCAAGTGATCGAAGAGGAAAATCTCCTCGAGCGCTCGACCCACCTCGGCGAAATCGCCATGAAGCGCATGGAGAAAATGAAGGAAGAGCATCCCATCGTCGGGGATGTGCGCGCCAAGGGTTGCCTGATGGGTATCGAGCTGGTCAAGGACAAGACGACCAAGGAGCCGCTCGATGAAGCTGGCAAACTGGTTTACCAAAAGGCCTTCAGGAAAGGCCTGGCCTGGATTCCGGCCGGCCACATCCTGCGCATGAGCCCGCCCGTCGTCATGGAGGACGAGGTTCTCATGAAGGGTCTCGACATGATCGACGAAGCCATCGGCGAAACCGAAAAGGAACTGGGGTACTGACCAAGGGTCAGGAGTCAGAAATCAGACAGGAGAACAGGATAGACCGGATTTTAGGAACTGCACCACGAAGCCGTGCTTTGGAGTGCGCAGGCTTGGCCACGCGAAGCGAGTCTGAGCACACTGCGCAAGACAACCCGCCGCACATAGCGGTGCCGCGCAAAGCCATCCCGGAGATCCTGTTATCCCGTCAAAAAAGGAAAAATTATGAAAACAGTGCGATTTGGAA
>DAOUQA010000028.1 GCA_030625905.1 Kiritimatiellales bacterium
AACCCCAGAACATAGGAGTTCTTCATCGCCTTGAAATCGTCAAGCTTGTGGAGGCCTGCCAACTCGCTGCGGTAGTATTCAGCCTCGGTCTGCCCCGCTTTGAGCTTTGGCATAAACTTTGTTTCGCTGCTCTCTTCCGGAAACTCGTAATAACCCGCTTCTTGCTCAGCTTGAGATGCACCCATTAAAATCCATCCTGCAAACAGCAGGGTGACGAACTTGTTGGTTTTGGACATTTTATTCTCCCTTGGAATCTGCGCCTACCCCCGATCTTAAACCACTGATCGGCGAATTTAAGGTGGAACCTACGGCTCCTTATTTCTTGTTCTGACGGCCAACGAGCCGCCTATTTCTGATGCCGTCGCGGAGTGTAGCCCGGCCCCAAAGGGGCGGCCCGGAGGGCCGCGGGCGGAGCGCCGCGACGGCATCACTTGCTCTCATATTCTGACTGCTCCTCCGAGGAATACCTCGCCCGGGGTTCTCTTGTCCAGCGCCGAGTGTTTCCTTTCGTGGTTGTAGTCGTCGAAATAGTTCCCAAGCCCATGGTACAGGCTGCATCCATCGGCATAGTCTTTGGGATACCCGTCTGTTTTGGTTGAGGCTATGCCGCACTAAGCTTTTTGTGGCCGTCATTAACATAGGTTGAATTTCCAACATTTAATCGGCGGGACAATAAGGCCGGCCAGCCTGTATTTTTTTGGAATCAGGGATTGGACGCACATGCTCCATCCTCTATATTTCGCGTTTTCCAAACCCAATAGAGGAAAAGGATTTATGAAAAAACTGGTGATAGGCCTGCCCAAGGGCAGCTTGCAGGAATCGACATATGCACTGTTCAAGAAAGCGGGCTTCAGCATCAAGGGGAGCTCGCGCTCGTACTTCCCGTCGATCGACGATGAGGAAATCGAAATCCGCATTCTGCGCTCGCAGGAAATGAGCCGCTACGTGGAGCATGGCATGCTCGACGCAGGAATCACCGGACTTGACTGGATCGAAGCCAACGGCTCCGACGTGGTTGACCTGTGCAGCCTGGTCTACTCCAAACGAAGCAAGCGCCCGGTGCGCTGGGTGCTGGCCGTCCCGAACGACTCGGACATCCAGTCCGTCAAGGATCTCGAAGGCAAGAAGATCGCCACCGAGGGTGTCGGTATTGTGGAGCGCTGGCTTGAAAAGAACGGCGTTAAGGCCGAAGTCGAATTTTCGTGGGGCGCCACCGAGGTAAAGGTTCCCGATTTCGTGGACGCGATTGTCGACATCACCGAAACCGGAAGCTCGCTCCGCGCGAACAACCTGAAAATCATTGATACGCTAATGGAGTCCTACACCAAGTTTTTCTGCGCAAAGGACGCCTGGGCGGACGACTGGAAACGCACCAAGCTCGAAAAGATTGCCCTGCTGCTGAAAGCGGCACTCGACGCGGAAGGCAAGGTGCTTCTCAAGCTAAACGTCGGGGAAGAAAACCTCGAAACGGTTAAATCCCTGCTGCCGGCCCTGCACGCCCCCACCGTCAATCAATTGACCGATACCGGATGGTATGCCGTCGAAACCGTGGTCGATGAATCCATCGTCCGGGAAATCATTCCGCAACTTAAGGAAAACGGCGCGGAAGGAATCATTGAAATTAGCTTGAATAAAGTAGTCGCTTGAGTAAATTAACCGCCTTTTAAAGGAAATCGGAGAAAACATGGGTACCATCAAGAAATGGCGTAAGAAGAAAATGTCGAACCACAAGCGCCGCAAGCGCCGTCGCTCGGATCGCCATAAAAAGAAATAGGCGCTGATCGCCTGATCTCATTTTTAAACAAGGCTGAAGCCCCCGGGCTTCGGCCTTGCTTTGTCTAGTAGAAACGGCCAATAGACCCGGCCAGGTCTTTTTCATTTCAGCCTCCATTCTACATGTCGGGATTAACCGTACAGCAGAAACCTACCCTACTCCGCCCGAAGGGAGGGAGGATTGGTGTAGCAACGCTTCACCTGACCGAAGGGAGGGAAAGCGTTCCTGTCGCGCAGTAGCGGCGTCCGGCGCTTCTTTTCTCAATCCAACGTATTAACCAGCAGTCCAGAGCGTAGCTTCGGTTCGAACCAAGTGCTTTTGGGCGGCATGAGCATGCCAGCATCGGCAACTGCAAAGAGCTGCTCCATGGAGGTCGGGTACATGGAAAACGCCAGCACGGCGCGGCCTTCGTCGACCCACCTTTCGAGCTCCCCGGCTCCCTTGATCCCGCCGATAAAATCAATGTCGTTGCTTTCGCGCGGATCTTCAATGTTGAGGATCGGAGCCAGCACATCGTTTTGCAGAATGCTGACATCGAGCACGGCAACCGGGTCGGTGGCGTCGGGCATCTGCTTCGGGGTCAACGTGCTCCACTGCCCGTTGATGTACATGCAGATTTCCCCCGCCTTCCGGGGTTCGGAAATTCCGTTCTGCTCAACCGTGAAAGTTGATGCCAAGGCTTGGAAAAATTCGTCCTGCGTTCCGGGCAGGGTCAGAATAACGCGGTTGTAGGCCAGTATTTTTAGTTCTCTTTCGGGAAACATGACCGCAAGGAAATAGTTGTACGGCTCTTCCCCGGTGTGGTTCGGGTTGGCCGAGCGGCGCATGGCACCGACCTTGGCGGCCGAGGCCGAGCGATGATGCCCGTCGGCCACGTAGGTCGCCGGGATTTCGCCAAAGCCGGCTTCAAGCACGGAAGGGTCTTCAACCTTCCAAACCGTATGGACCACGCCGTCTTCGGCGGTAAATTTATAAAGTGGATCGGCGGCTTTTGTGGCATTGACGACCGCATTGATCTTTGAACTATCGCGGTAGGCCAGGAAGACCGGCCCGGAGTTGGCGTTCTGTGTATCGACATAGCGGATGCGATCCTCCTCTTTCACGCGCCGCGTCTTTTCATGGATCTTAATCTTACCGGCTTCATAGTCCTCGATGTGGCAGGAGGCCACGATGCCGTATTGGAGATGATCGCCCATCTGCTGGCTGTAGAGATAGATCGATGGCTTTTCTTCGCGGATTAGAATCCCATCGTCCATCAGCCGCTGGAGGTTGTCCTTGGCTTGTTTGTAGACGGCATCGCTGTAGGGATTGGTGCCTTCCGGCAGATCGATTTCCGCGCGTACCACATGCAGGAAACTATCCGGATTGCCCGCCGCCAGTGCCGATGCCCCCGCCCTGTCCACCACATCGTATGGAACCGACGCCACCTTCTCCACCTTGTCCGCCACCGGACGCCACGCCTTGAATGCCTTGATTCTCATTTTAAATCCCCTGAGGTTGAACTACGAAAGGGGTACACCTTAATGTAGCCATAATCCGTTGTCAAAATCCTCTGTGTTAAAAACGGTCTGGGAGCGTTTTAAAAAGCGCAGTCGAGCGGCTTTCGCCGCCCTTCGGGACCGCGCACTCCGAAGCGGCTGCGCCGCCATCTAAAAGCTCCGTGGGTTGCCGAAGGCTACCCCGGTATTGTGGCCAACCACACCACCCAACCCCATCGGGGTTGTGTCCCGGTGCGTCCTTATTCACCTTCCGGCTTCGGGGCGCGGGTCATGAGATCCAGCACGGCTTGGCGCGGATCCTTTCCTTCGTGTACGACGGCATTGACCTGTTCGGTGATGGGAACGGGGATGCCAAGCTCCTCGGCCAGCTCCTTGGCGGCCTGGCAGTTCCATACGCCTTCGGCCACCATCTTCATGCTGGCCATGATCTCATCAAGGGTTTCTCCCTTGCCAAGCCGCTCGCCAACGCCACGGTTTCGGCTGTGCCTGCTCATGCAGGTGACCATCAGGTCGCCGATGCCGCTCAGGCCGGAAAAGGTTTCGGGCTCGGCACCGAGCGCAACGCCAAGGCGGGTGATTTCGGCAAGGCCGCGCGTCATGAGCGCGGCCTTGGAGTTGTCGCCGAAGCCCATGCCGTCGCCCATGCCCGCCGCCACGGCGATCACGTTTTTGAGCGCGCCGCCAAGCTCGACGCCAATCACGTCGTCGAGCGTGTAGACGCGAAAGGTGTCGTTCACGAAAAACTGCTGGATCTGCTCGGCGATCGAATGGTCGTCCGCCGCGATGGTGACGGCGCACGGAACACCGCGCGCCACCTCTTCGGCATGGCTTGGGCCGGAGAGCACGGCGATGGAATGGTCGAGTATTCCCTCGGCAACCTCACTCATACGTTTGTGGGTTTCTTCGTCGAGGCCTTTGGTTGCGCTGACAATGAGCGCCTCTTGGGGGATATGCGGCTTAAAGCTTTCGACAACGGGTTTGTAGAAGCGCGATGGAACAACCAGCACAACCAGCCTGGCATCCTTCACGGCTTCGGCGTGGTCGGAGGTCCATTGAATGCCGGAGGGAACCGATACGCCCGGAAGGTAGGTTTTGTTTTCGCCCGTCGCCCTGATCTCATCCAGATATTCCGGGAAGGGTCCCCAAACGACGACATCGTGCCCGTTGCGTTCCAACACCATGGCCAAGGCCGTGCCCCATCCGCCATCCCCAATTACCGCTACCTTCATCATTTAAACCCTTTCCTCAAACCCCTATCCAATTGCGCCTGTTTTCCTTTTTCCAAACCGGTTCTCAGTGCCCTTGAGCAACCGCTTAATATTGGCGCGATGCAACCAAATGATCAAGGCCGCCAAAAGGGTTAGCGCAATATTTACAACCCATCCTTTATCCACCACCCAAACACTCACTGCGATGGCGACGGACGCCACGATGGAGGCGAGCGAAACATAGTGCCAGATCGCCATGCAGATAATCCAGAAGACCAGACCGATCCCGGCCGCCAACGGCGCAACACCGAGCAGCATGCCTGCGCTGGTGGCGACGCCCTTGCCGCCCTTGAATTTGAGATAGGCCGGGAACGTGTGGCCGATGATGGCCGCCAGCCCGAACAGTACGCCCCACTCGCTGTCCAGGTTTGCAAGCCGTGAAAAAACAAACGCGGGAATAAAGCCTTTGAGCGCATCCAGTATGAAGGTGAAAATGCCCCACCCTTTTCCGATCACGCGCAGCACGTTGGTGGCTCCAATATTCCCGCTACCCTTGCTACGGATATCCACCCCGTGCAGTTTTGCCACGAGCAGGCCGAATGGAACCGCCCCCGACAGATACGATACAATCGTTAACAATATGATATTCATATCTTCAAAATCCCGCCCCTTTGCGTTTATTCGCGGTTAATATCTAGGATTTCAGCTAGTTCCCGAACAGCCATTTCCCCAGGTTCTTGAGATCATCCTTCAACGCTTCGTTTTCCCCAATCTCCTCGACCTGCTCCCCCAGAATATCGACCAGCACATCGGAGCTGAGCGGGGAAGGCGCATTTGTCGCGGATGGCACCCCGTCCACCAGATCTTTCAACGCTTTCTTGGCCGCCTCGCTTTCGCCGAGTTCATCGACATGCGCCCCAAGAACCTCGACCGCGGCATCCGTTAGCGTTTCAGGAGGCTCCTGCGCTCCAGCCTCCTTGGCCGCCGCCCCTTTCAGGAAGGATTCCAGCAAGGTTTGCGTGTTGCCACCGATTGCACCATACAACGCCTGTTGCACATTAACCGTTGGTTCCTGAAGCGATCCTTCGACCGGAACGGAAAAGCGGAGCGACCCAATCGAGGCCATTCCGCCCAGCCGGTCGGCCAGCTTGTCCTCCAGGAAAATGTCCGTGAGGTTCAGCGTTACCCTGGAATTCTGGAACAAACCCTCGCGGCAGTGGATTTGCGGGTCGAGGCCAAACGGCGCAGAGCGGATGCCCAGCTTGCTGTAGGCCTCCTCCATGAGGCGCGGATCGATTTCAAACACCTTTCCCGTCAGGTCAAACGAGGGCGCCTTCGGGGTGGAAAGAGGAGCCAGCTTCACCTGCAGATCGGTCACGAAACTGGTGCGCTTGTCCCCGAGCGAACCGATCACGAAAAGCTCGCCCCACGGCAACGACGGATCCCGCTGCGTCGAGAGGTTGCTCCCCGTTACGCCCAGATCGAGCACAATATCCAACTGGTCGATCTTGAAATCCAGATAGTGCACCTTGGCGTGGCACAGCAATGCCTGAACCAGTACCTCCGGCAGCGGCTTTGCCTTTTCCGGTTCGGGAGCAGGTCTTTCAGCCGAAGGGGGTTGTTCCGGAGAAGGCTGGTTCATCTCCGGAACCGGTTCGGCCAATGGAGGGGCTGCCGCCTGCAAGCGATGGAGGTTGATTTCCCCCTCCTTGTTGCGGATCACATTGAGCAACGCATCTTCCACCTCGATGGACTCCACGAGGATGGGCTTCTGCTTCAACAGCGAAAAAAGATCGATCTCCAGCCGAACGCGATCGATGGACGCAAGATTTTCCAGCAGGAATCCATCCGGATTCTTCACGGCCACATCGTTGAGATAGAAAATGCCGCCGGGCAGGTTGATCGACAGCCTACCCACCCGCACATCGACGCCTGTTTCCGCCTTTATACGCGGCAGTACCACTTCGCGCATGGTTTTGGTCAGGCCGTATTGAAGGAACAGGTGCAGGCCGAGCAAGAACACCAGACCCAGCGCCATTATCGCGGTTAATACTTTCAAGCTTGTTTTCATGCAATTACTTGTCTTCCGTCATGGTTTTCATTCAACCCATATTGCGATGACCATAGCGGAAAGATTGTTTCCCCCCAAGTGGCAAGTGGCCCATGGCGAGTGGCGGGTAAATTCCCGCTGCTCGTCTTTGCCACTCGCCACGTTTTACTTATTAAAACGAATACCAGATGGCGGGCAGTAGCCACGGCCAGAAGCGCCCGGCGGGCCGGGATTCAAGCTCGGCCTGCTCGCTCCCTGCAAGTTCGGGGAAGAAGTCCAGTCCCGTCAGCTCCTCAAGCTCGTCGACACTCACCAATCGCGACTTGATCCGCGTGTAGGGCGGGCAACGGCTATTAAGCAAAAAGGCCATCACCCGCAGTTGATCGCCGGTTTCATCGGCCATGATTTTATAGTAGCCCGAAGGGATCGGCACACCGGAAGCGAGCCGTTTGAGCGGCTCGGTAAACACGGGGCCTGTAACCACCCATACCTCGCCGAAATAGCGGCCGTACCGCCGGGAAACACGCATTTCCAGATCCTTCCAAATATGCCGATTAACATGTGGAGTCTGCGGGATAATGTTGCTCATCAGAAAGGTTTCCCACTGCCCTTCGGCGCCGTAGCGGGTCGCGATGGCATGGTTTGGTGCCATGTGTCCGCGATCGTAGCCCGAACCCCGGTAGTCATTGTGCGACACCTTTGCCTCGGTTCGATGGTCGGTCCGGAAACGGGAGGGTCGCTTTCCAGACTTCAGATTGGGTACATCGAACACGCGGTATGCCACCCAAAGCGGGTTTTGCATGGATTCGCTGTAGCCTACGACATAGCTTTCGTTTTCCAGAACCTTCGCCCGATTGAGCGGCTCCAACCCCTGCGAGGGCCAGCCGCCATAGGCATGCTCCCCTCCTTCGCGACGACCCAAGGTGGTGCGGCAATCCCGACCCCACAGCCCCAATCCATCCCATCCTTCGACGATTTTAAACCCTTTTCGGCGAAGCGTACGATCCACCCCGGGAGCAACCTTGTAGATCACGTAGCGAGTCGACCACGGCAGAAAATAGTAGCCTACCGTGCCGAGGAGATACAGCAGAACCAACACCAGCAGTAGCCGGAAGCGGCGGATGCCCCTCGATTTTCCCCTTCTCGATGCCATATGGGTAGCAGTGTAGCGGTAAACCGCCATAAAATCGCCAAAAAATAGTATCCTCTTTTTTTAGGTTCTTCGTAATTTTTGTGAAGGAATTCTCGCAGAGGGTTTTTTGCCCAAATAGCGAACATTGCTTCTATTCCAAGATAGGAAACATTTCAAAGGCAGGAGGCGTAAATGGCAACGAATGTAGGGAAAGCAACCATTGAACCCAAACTGAGGCAATCCCATCAACCGTCTTTCCTTCCGATGATAAACAAGATCTGATCCGGTTTATCCTGTTATCCCGTCAAAAAAAGGTTCGAACTTAGCTTTTGACAAGCGGGGCGAATCCGGTTAACTTCCGCGCTCAATTTTTGAAGAACAACTGACGGAGAATTTATCATGTCAATGCACAGTAGCTTGAAAGGCGCGGCCAAGATCCGCACAAGACGCAACGTACTCAAACGCTTCGAGCGTGTCGAGGTTCTGAAGAAATCCGGCAAATGGCAGGATGGCGACCGCGCACACGGACTGCCGAAAACCAAGATCGGGGACTAATCCAGGTTTAATCTGTTTCGAACGCACTCTCGGCAACGCCTTGAGTGCTTTTTTATTAAAAATCAACCACCTGCTACACTTGGCTTGTTTTCCCGGAAAGTTTTCTATCCACAGATTTCACAGATTATCAGGATTTAAATCTGTGAAAATCTGCGTAATCTGTGGACGCTATTTTGGTTGCGGCTTTGCCGCGCTAGATCCTCTGTGGTGGATTTCTTATGCCAGAGCAAACTAGACTACAGAAACACCTCGCCGAGTGCGGACTCGGTTCGCGTAGATCTTGCGAAACCCTGATCACCGCCGGTCGGGTGTCGGTCGACGGCGAAACGGTCACCAAGCTTGGAACCAAGATTGACCCCGCCACGCAAAAGGTGGTCTGCAACGGAAAAGTTGTCGCCAAGGAACCCACCGTTACCCTCCTGCTAAACAAGCCGCCTAAGGTCATTTGCACCTCGGATGATCCGCAAGGACGCACTACCGTGCTCGATCTGCTGGATGACCTCCCGGCGCGCGTCTACACCGTCGGCCGCCTCGACTTTATGAGCGAAGGGCTGATCATGGTCACCAACGACGGCACCCTCGCCCACGCGCTGATGCACCCGCGCCACCACATCGAAAAGGTCTACAAGGTCTGGATCAACACGCCGCTCGGCTACCACCAACTCAAGAAAATGACGCGCGGAATTCCGAATCAAGGCGAAACCCTGCGTGTTCTCGATATCGACGAAGGCAACCCCTCCCGCAACGGGGTCGAATACACCATCGTGCTCGGTGAAGGGAAAAACCGCCATATCCGCCGCCTGATGGAGCACTTCGACAAAAAGGTGTTCCGCCTCATGCGGATCGCCATCGGCCCGATCCGCCTCGATGATCTAAAGATCGGCGAATGGCGCCCCGCCAAGCCCGCCGAATTGAAACTCCTGCGCAAGGCTATCGCCGGCAAAAAGGGTTCGTGAAGGCGGAATCCATTGGCAAAGGCAAGCCCGCATCATAGGTCTACAACAAATCCAGCGGACCCTTCACCGCATCGATATCCTTGCCCTTCCGTCTGCCTGTTTCGATTGTCGTTATGGAAAGAGTTTGCGGGCAATGCCGTTGAAGGGTATTTTTGGCCACACTTATTCTTGGAGACCCGCATGAAACAACCCATCCGCTTTTTCCTGATTGCCACCTTCGCCTTCCTATGCGCCCTGCCCATTGATGCCAAGGAGTTCCTGAACCTGGAAACCCTCGCCGGAATGTCGGCGGCGGCAACGGCTGAAAAGTATCCCGACTCCGACTATGTCCTGATCGACGACTTTATCCAGATCGAATACCAGCCCGACGGTACCTCGGAAACATGGGATGATACCGCAGTCAAAATCCTGACCGAAAAGGGCAAGCGCGCCAACCGGACGCTTTCTCTCAGTTTCAACATTTCCTACGGCACGAACCGTTTCACCAGAGTACAGGTCATCAAACCGGACGGTGCCGTCAACGAGGTTGATATTGCCGCGCAGAGCAAGGTGATGGTGGATCCCGGCCAGATGAGCTCGAACATCTACAACCCCAACTCCAAGCTTCTGAAGCTCTCCGTGCCGGGGCTGGAGATTGGCGACACACTGCGCTACATTGCCCTCCGCGTAAAAACAAAGGCGGTCGTGCCGGACACATGGAGCGACTACCAGACCTTCGAATACACCAGCCCCATCGAGCGCACCACCTATCAGGTGATTGCCCCGAAGGCGTTGCCGCTCGCTGAAATCGCACTCAAAGCCGAAATTCCCGGCACCGTTTCCTTTAGCAAAGTAAGCAGCGATGAAAGCGACAAGATTGTCTACACCTGGAAAGTAAAGGATGTGCCGCGCATGTTCGACGAACCCAACATGCCCGCGCGCTACACGGTCGTCCAGCGCCTGCTCACCAGCACCATAGAGACCTGGGAAGACCTATCCAAGTGGTATTGGGAGCTATGCCTTCCGCGCCTCGAAGCCACCACCCCGGAGATGGAGGCCAAGGCAAACGAACTGGTGGAGGGCTGTACCAATACGCTCGACAAGATTGAAGTCCTCTTCAACTTTGTTTCGCAGGATATCCGCTACATGGGCATCACCACCGAAAATGAGGCGCCGGGCTACGAGCCGCACGACGTGAGCATCACCTTTGAGAACCGCTATGGCGTCTGCCGCGACAAGGCCGCCCTGCTCGCTGCCATGCTGCGCCTCGTCGACATCGAGGCCTTCCCCGTCATCATCATGGCCGGCCCGAAAAAGGATGAAGAGGTTCCGCAGCCCTTCTTCAACCACGCCGTCACTGCCGCCCTTGGCGATAACGGTGAATATGTGCTGATGGACTCCACCGACGAAAACACCAAGGATATATTTCCGTCTTATCTCCAGAACATGAGCTACCTCGTCGCCCGCCCCGAGGGGGAGATCCTGCTCACCTCCCCCGTCATCCCGGCAACGGACAATTTACTGAAAATAGCCTCCGTCGGGTCGCTCGATGGAACCGGCAAGCTGACCGCGCAAAGCACGCTCCTTTTCGAGGGCATCAACGATACCGTCTACCGCGGCCATTTCTCGAAAATCAAGCCCGAGGAGCGCAGGCGCTTCTTTGAGGGAAGTCTCAAGAAATCGATGCCGACCGCCGAACTCCAAACCCTGGAGATCCTGCCTAAGGAACTGCGCGACACCACCGAGCCGCTCACTATCAAGCTGAGCTACACCGCCGAAAACCTACTGATCGAAGGTGCCGACAACAAGATGCTCAACCTGCCCCGGCTGGGAAGCTCGCTCGGCTACGCCAACTTCCTGATCGGCCAAACCGGGCTGGAGGAGCGGAAGTATCCCCTCTACACCCGCATGACGGCCGGCATCCGCGAAACGCTTGAACTCGAAATCCCTGAAGATACAGGAACACTCAACATTCCCGGCTACGAGACCATCGATTCCGAACCGGTTGCCTGGAGCATGCAGGTTGCGCAGCGCGGCGCCGTGCTAGCCGCCACCAACAACTTTCTAATAAACACCGTTGAATTCAGCCCGGAGCAATATCTCGCGCTCAAGCAAAACCTAAAGGACCTTGAATACAACCTGCGAAAGAAACTCATCCTCGAAGCCCCGATTGCCAAAAAATATGCGGAATCCGACGTGCGTATCCTTGAAAAAACAAAAACCATCGTTCTGGACGATTCCAGCCACTGGAAGGAAACCACCCGTACGAAGGTTAAAATCCTGACCTATGCCGGTACCAAGAAAAATTCCGAGATCAAGGTTGGCTACAATCCCGCGTGGCAGAATATCGAACTGACCAAGGCCACCGTCACCCAGCCCGACGGAACCGTAAAGGAGATCAGCGAAGAGGAGGTCAACGTGATGGATGCCGGGTGGGTCGCATCCGCCCCGCGCTACCCCGCCGCGAAAATTCTTGTGGCCAACCTGCCCGGCGTCGAGGTCGGCAGCATTCTTGAATACGAGATCGTCTCCACCGTCAGTGGCAAGCCGTTCTTTTCCACCACCCAGACCTTCAACGCGCACGAGCCGATCGACCGAAAAACCTTCACGCTCACCGCCCCCGAAACACTGGAACTGAATATCCGAAATCCCGGCATATCCGAAACCCATACCACAAGCAACGGAACCATCAGCTACACGTGGAAGGCCGAAAATCAGCCCCCCGTGGAGAAGGAAGAAGACCTGCCCGCATGGTGGACCTTCAATCCCGCCGTTTTCATTTCTTCCGGCAATTGGAAAACCTATGGCAATGAAGTCCGCGACCACCTGCTCGCGGCTACCGAAGAGCAGACTGAAACGGAGGCCCTGGCCAAGCAGCTGACCGACGGACTCCGCAACGAAACCCAAAAGGTCATCACCCTGCGCAACTGGGTGGCCAAGAATCTCCGCCCCGCCGGGCCATCCCTGACCCTCCTTCCCCTCTCCGCCATCACGCGCGCCGACCAAACCCTGCAGGAACGCTATGGCAACAACGCCGACCGCATGGTTGTGCTCTACGCCCTGCTCAAGGGCGCAAGACTAAACCCCGAATTCATGCTTTCCGGCGGCTTTTCGCTCATCCCCGAAGCCACCGAACCCCTGCTCTCCATCCCATCGCGTAGAGCATTCAGTTTCGTGCTGATCAAAGTGGATATGGACGACGAAACCATTTATCTCGTCGGTGCGTCGCAATATGCCGAACTGGGCGCCTCTGCCTACAACCGCCGCCCGGTGCTCGATCTGGCCAGCGGTGAAATCGGCAAAATTGCAGTGGCCTATGGCAAGGAAAGCCGGAGTCGTGGCGTAATTGAAATGAGCGTCGCCGCCGACGGGCAGACCGGCATCACTACCTCCTCTGTAAAACAAGGCACCGCCTTTGAAGGCTTCCACAAAATGTATGCCGAAATCACGCCCGAAAAGAGGCGGCGGCATTACCTCGAAATGGTCTCAGGCATTTCCCAATCCGCCAAAGCCGCATCAGAATTAACGGCCGACTACAGCACCTATCCCGGCAAGCTGGCGTTTTCCGTCTCGGCCGACCGCTACGCCGTATCGGATGGTGAGTATCTCTACCTTACCCTGCCGGGCGGCCTCGGTGACCTATTAAAATACCGATCCAACGAACGTATTCTGCCGCTCGCATGGAACAGCTACATCGATACCATCATCGAATACAACATGGTCCTGCCCGATGGCTACGAACCCGCCATTCTACCGAAAAACTTTTCATGGCAGGCACCCAACGGTGCCGGCATGGTCGAGGTGGCGGTGGAATACAGCGCGCGCGCCAACGCTATCCGCATCGTGCAAATAGCCGACCTCAAGCCCGCGCTCATCCCGGCTCGCGAATTCCCGAACATCCTCAAGACCGGACGCCACCTCGCCCACCCCGACATGCGCACTATCCTCCTAAAGAAAAAGTAGGCTGTGCAATGCGCTTGGTTGTGAATCAAGATTCCGCTAACAATATCCCATGGTTATGACAGCGGACAAACTGGAGCAGGTGCACCGGATACTCAAACCGTATTCTTCGGTTCTTGCGGCCTATCTACATGGTTCCACCGCCAAGGGATCGGCGCGTCCGGACAGCGATGTCGATATTGCGCTGCTCCCCACTCCCGGCCAACGCCTCCCCCTGAAAGTCAGGCTGGAGTGTGCAGGCGAGCTTGAATCTGTTCTTGGATGCACTGTGGATATTGGTGAGCTTTCGACCCGAAACCTGATCTATGCCAAAGAGGTCATCGCAAACGGACAGGAAATTTTTACTACCAACCGTTTTCAATCCGACCTATTCATGGCCACCAGCCTCGCCATGTACGCTGAACTGCAACAACAACGCAAAGAGGTTCTCGATGCCTACACCGCCTAGCGATGTCCTGCTCAACAAAGCCGCCATCATCGAACGCTGCATCCGCCGCATTAAGGAGGAATATGCCGCTGCACCGCAGCTGGACAATCCAACCCACACCGACGCACTAATGCTCAATATTGAACGGGCTTGCCAATCCGCAATCGACATGGCCATGCATCTGGTAAGCGAACAGCACTTAGGGGTTCCGCAAAATAGCGCCGAAGCCTTCGACCTGCTCTGCAAAGCTACCATCATTCCGCCCGTCCTATGCAAATCGCTCCGCGCCATGACCGGGTTCAGGAATGTCGCCATCCACGAATACCAGGAACTGGATGTGGATATCCTCCATTACATTGCCCAAAAAGGATTCATGGATTTCATCCTTCTCTGCGCGGCTCTCGGCCTGAAGATTGAAGGTTAAAGCAGATTGAGCGTCCCGCTCGAACCAGCACCGGAAAGCGAGACGCTTGCTCTACGTTCAACATTATGAAACTGCACTGGCTCCAGCACGTTCCCTTTGAAGGGCTCGGCATCATTGAAAAATGGGTCGAGGCCAACGGCTTTGGAATTTCCTGTACCCGCCTCCACGCGGGAGAGCAACTTCTAGGGATTGGAAATTTCGACTGGCTGGTGGTGACGGGCGGGCCGATGGGCATTTATGACCACGCCGAACACCCGTGGCTCGTGGCGGAAAAAAAATTCATCAGAGATGCCATCGACGTGGGAAAAACCGTGCTCGGCATCTGCCTCGGCGCGCAACTTATCGCCGACGTGCTCGGCGCCAAAGTCTATCCCGGCCCGCAAAAGGAAATCGGCTGGTTTCCGATCCAGCGATCGGAAGGCACACCCGGAATCATCCCCAAAGAACTGATTGCCTTCCACTGGCACGGCGACACCTTCGATATCCCCGAAGGCGCAACCCAGCTTGCCTCCAGCGAGGCGTGCGAAAATCAAGGCTTTGTCTACAACGACCGCGTCGTTGGTCTCCAGTTCCACCTCGAAACCACTCTCGAAAGCATGGAGGCGCTGATTGAAAACTGTGCCGATGAACTCCCTAACGTAAACGATGCTTCCAGTTTCGTTGCGCATGCAGAGCCGAACGACAAAAACGAAGCTGGAAGCATCGTCTACATTCAGACGGCGAAACAAATGCGCGAGGGGCTTCCAACTATTGGAAAGATTAACGAGGCAATGACCAAATTGCTGGATCAGCTCAATGCCACACCGCATTGCTTGCAGTAGGTGGCGTCGGCATCGTGCATGGCGTGGCCGCAGGCGTTGCACTTGCGGGCATTTTTCTGGCGTGCGGCGGAAAGGCCAAATTCGGCGGTAATGATGCCCGTGGGTACGGCAATGATACTGTAG
>DAOUQA010000057.1 GCA_030625905.1 Kiritimatiellales bacterium
AAGCCCATTGTGCTTGGCATCAAACGGGCAGGCCGCATTGGAATCAAGCGCCATCAACGAAGAAAATCCGGAGTAGAGAAATTCGGTGACGCCATCGCACGAAACCACCACCGCGCAATCGTATTCGCCATTGCGGATGGCCGAAGCCGCCAGTCCGATTGCAACCGTCGACGAAGCGCAGGCCGAAGAAACCACCGTCCCCTCGTCCGCCACGCCGCACAGCGCTTGCGCCGACCAAAGCAGCTCCGTCATGCAGCAGGCATGCGGCTCGCCAGGTCCATGCAGCACCGACTCCTCCACGCAATCCATCTCCCCATTCAATGTGGCGAGCATCAACATGGCATCCGCCGGGATGGAATGGTTTTCGAGCACCTTTTCCAACATTTGGAAAACCAGCGACTTGCCCTCGTGATACGAGAGTCCCGGAATAATTCCCGCCCACTTGCTATTAAAAGCCGCTGTATCAAAACGATCCGTTTCCGCCAAAGCACTTCCACCAAGCAACCCCTGCCAACACAACTCTGTTCCGAGACCATAGGGCGTGATCAGTTCAGCATCCGTAATCAAAACCTTGTTCATTCGGCTCCTCCCAATTCCCCACCACGCCAGCGTTTCTGCTGTTTTTCGAGTAGGGGCGGCAGGGTGAAGCACGGCTCCCCGGTTTTGGCCGAGCTAAAGAGCTGGGTCGTGTATCCGGTCGCGGCCAGCGTGCCGTCCTCCTTGGTGATCGTATACTCGATATTGATCCGTGCGGCATCGGTCCAAAGCATCGTGGCCGTCACCGTAAAAAGCTCGTCGAGCAGCAACGAACTGAAATAGTCGACGTGCAGCTGAACGATGGGCGCATAAACCCCAGCGGTAAAAAAGTCCTCGTAACCCAGGCCGCTCATGCGGCGCAGCTCGGTGGAAGCCTCCTCGAACAAAGTGGCATAATGCCCGTGCCACATCACCGCCATGGCATCCACCTCGCCAAAGCGCGCGCGGCGCTGAAATGAATAGACCAGCGGTTTAGGAACTCCCGCCTCGCGCTTGAAATATTTTTTCTTTCTACGCATCTTCAACCCTCAGCTTAAACTCCGCCACGCGCTCCTCGCCAGAGGTGATGCTGGCCCGCAACAGGCCATCGGCCAACGTGCTGCGCACCTGCAAAAGCTGATCCGGCATCACCATCGCAACAAACTTGGCATTGACGATTTCGGCCAGCACCTGCGGCGTTCCGCGCATCCGCCCGGCCAGCGCCACCGCCGCGCTGATCTGGCAAACACCCGGCAGCACCGGTTGCTCCGGGAAGTGCCCCTGAAAGCCCGAGAAGCTCGCCGGAAACGAAACCTCAGCCGTAGCAACATCGCTCTCGACTGCAAAATTTTTCAATAATCCATCAATCTCTTTTTTCATTCGATTCCTTTTTCACCGTTTTACCTCAGAACCCAATATGAGAAACGTGTTCTTGAACAGGTTGTGGAGCACAATCGGAAGAGTACCAAAAAAAAACCGCAGGGGTTCGGAATTCTGAAAATCGGAAGATTAGGAGGAAATATCGGAAGATTATCGGAAGATTCATTCGCGACCCTCCGTTTCAGCCAGCACATACCTGCTAGCACGACCCTTTCCTTGACGAACCAAAACTTTCAGGCCAGCCAATCCGATCAAATCACGATTTGCAGTATCGTAGGAAACTCTTGCTTTTTTAACGAGCCATCCACTGGAAACCGATCCGGATTCCAAGACCTCCTGCAACGCAGCCTTTTGCCGACCATTCAACTGTTCTTCAACGGCAGGAGGAATGCCTGCCGAAGCTCCCGAAGGAATCCTTAAACGAGCCAGATCATCGCCCGGCCCTTTTAGGATGACCCGGAAGTAGCCCTCTGTCAGATCATAGACCGGAGCATCCAACCCATGGTTCAGCATCGCTGCTTTCATCCGGCTAATGCCGCTACCCCGCTGATCCATCAAGCGCAAGTGGTTTAAATATTGCCCGAGAATCGGATTCCGGGAACAGGGCTGACAATTACCCCGCCTGATCTTCGCCACAGTCAGGGGTTTCATCGGCTCACCCGGACTCAATATTTCAAGCCGGTCAGTAAAGAGTTTGACCAAAATCTGACGTGCACGGTCTTCATAGTTTCGGTGGGCGATGGCGTTCACCACAGCCTCTCGCACGGCCTCCTCCGGATATTCATCCAGAGCAATTCGGGTCAGCCCGGCCACTCGCATAGGGTGCCTCGTGTTTTTTTGCACAAACTCCCAAACCGCCCGCACCATCGCCGGAGCCGGAGCGGACAGCGTATCTTGATCTGACGGAGTGCTGTCGGTCACGGTTCCTCGGAAAGCATCCACGAAAATTCGGCACTGCGGAAAGCGAAGAGACGGGTTCTTGCCAAGAAATATCAGGCCGGATGCCTGGATCCGAAAATCTCCTTCTTCCAGTCGAACCAGCCCTTTTTGCCGCAAAATATTCAGCAGATCCCGCCCCGAAACCGATGATTCCGTACCACCCAAAGCCCGCACCCACTCGGATGAGGTCTCTTCATCCAGCTCGTTCGCTGAAAGTTCCAAGGCCTGTTGTTCAAACATCGAGGCCGGTTCCAATACGGCAGCGCCGCCAGCCTCAGCCACCAAATCAATATCAAAGGATTCCCTTAAAACACAGGACAAGGCACTCTGGATTTCCGGTTGAAGATCTATCCGGTCGTGGAATCGACGATACGTATTCCCATCCGACTTGATCTCGGCAAAGAACTCCTTCGTTTTCCCCTCACGCTTACCATCCTTCATCCCCTTGACGAAGACCAGCATCGGAAGATCGTGGTCTCTGGCGAAACGGTATTCCTCATGTGTTGCTGAAAACTCCGGGGGATTCCCGTATTCGCAATCCAGAATCAATAAATAGATTTGGCAGCTCTTCAGACATTCCAAATAGGGTTTGCTGATCCGCTTTCCCGACAACGCCTCTTTCTCGAACAAGACCACATCGCACAATTCTGACAGCTGGGGATCCGCCGATACCCACCCCGCCACGGCCACCCGCTCAATCTCCAGCTCCTTCTGAACCGAACTGATAAATGCTCTAAGCTTTTTCATCTCAACCTTATCTCAATCCACTCTTTCGCCAGCTTGGCCATAGACCTCTTTCACCCGCAGGATCATCCGGTAGTGGAACTGCTTATTGTGCAGGATGATTCCCATCGGATACAGCTTTCCATTGACCTCTTCATATTCAAAATAGCGCACCGCGCAACGGGTTTTCCAGCCCTTGGAAAAGCGTTTCTCGGTCAAAAGCCTTCGCTGTCCGGAAAAGGTGTGTTCCACCGTTTCGTCCGCACGCTTTTCGCTGAAAATCATTCGGTGCTTCTTGTGCTTTACATCGGCCTCGGCGGACGGTGTCCAACCGAGATAGATGCGGCGCAGATCCCGTCCGACCGCCTCGGCAAAATGCTTCCGATGTTTTTCCATCGGCGGCGGAACAAAGAGCGCCTCCACCTCGTCGCCCACGCCCCGCACGCTAAAGACCGTGATTCCGGTCGGGGTCATGCAGGTTAGTGCATAGGAAGGGACTGCTGGATCAATTACCAGCGCCCCGAGGCCGGCAATCTCCTTGCCGAAGAATTTAAACACGACGCTTTCGAGTAACTCGAATTGTTGCCCCACCACCGCATCAAAATTCTCCACCACGGCGGTGGGTTCCAATCCTTGGAAATCCGCCTTGGGTTCCACCTCGAACGGCACCGTGGCGCAGCCCGTGAAAAGGAGAAAGAGGAGGAAGAAAATAAGGTTCGTAGTTCCGCCTTTAGGCGGGTTCCCTCGCAGAGTCAACCCCTCAAAATTCCGCCTAAAGGCGGGACTACATACCCATTCCCTCCTCATGCTTTTTCCTCCTCCAAAAAGAGGCTGCACAGCGCGGGGACGACCCACATCGAGGTGGCATAGCCCGCGGAGATTCCACCGACCAAGGTGAGCCCTACCGAGAAAAGCGCGGGATGCAGGGTGAAGAGCAAGGCCCCCGCCCCAATGAGCGTGGTTCCGGCGGAAAGCGTGATGGCTGTACGTGTGCCGAGGTTGAGCGATTGGGTGTATGAATGAACGTAGAAAATTCCATAGTCGACACAGAGACCAATCACAATGATTCCGGAAACCAGATTCATCACGTTTAGCTGAGAGCCGACGAGTTCAACCAGCACCGCAATGCTTGCGACCCCGGCCAAAGCAGGCGTGAGGACAATCAACGTCTTGCGCAGGTTTTTCAGCAACAGCCCGCTCACCAGCAAAACCAGACCCAGCGCCACCAGAGAAATACGGGTGAACTCCCGCGTATAGTCCTGCGCGAGATCCGTCGAAATCGCGCTCCGGGAAATTAGCAGCATCCCGGAACTTTCATCCTTCAGCGGGGCAATAGCCTCGATAAACTCCGGCTCGTCCGGGAAAAAAGTCAACACCTGGGTTTCCCCGTCGGCCTGCTGGACAAAGCGGCTTTTGAGCTGCGAAAAGATGACGTTGTTTTCCGGCTCACCCTCCTGCACCACCGACGTAGCAAGGGTCTCGAAAAACGGATCGAAGGCATCGGGCGCAAAGCCGAAGGGTTCGCCCTCTTCCTGGAACAATTTCTTTAGTTCAGCCCTTTGCTCGATGCTCCAGAACGTATTCCACCCTGCGGCATTGGCCTTGCGGTTGGCGTAGGATTTCCAGATCGGGCTCAGGCTGGCCACCTCTGACGATCCAAGTTTTTCAACTAGAACATCGTAAACGCGATCATTTAACCCCAACGCAGCTTCATAGTCCGTATGGGAAACGACGGCCACCGCCTGCCCCGCCCCGCCGGAGCCCCAGGTTTCCTGAAACTTGTTTTCTGTTTCGAGCACGGCCCGCTCGGTGCCATCGAGCCGCATAATATCGGAATCAAACTGCACCTTGCGGGCAACCGGAAATGCAGCAACCAGCAGGGCCACAAAAATGCCAAGCACAACCCACGCGCGCAATGCCGGCATTTTCCCAAGCTTTGGAAGTTCGCCTTTAATTCCTTTGGGCACGAGATAGAGAGGGAGGATGAAAAGCGCGCCCGCCACGGAGAGCATCACGCTGATCAATGCAAAACTGGCGAGCTGGTGGTAGCCGGGGATCGAGCTAAAAAAGAAGGCGGCAAAAACCCCGGCGGTCGTCAACGCCCCAATTACGATGGGGCGAGCCACCGACCGAACGGCCTCCAGCGCGGAACCGCTGCGGCGCACGGCGACATAGACATGAATACCATAGTCAACCGCTATCCCGGCAATCACCGAGCCGAATCCGAGCATCATGGGAGAGAGCGTTCCCAGCAGGAGCGCTGTAATATTCACCGCCACCAGCAAGGCCGAAAAAGGGATGAAGAAAATCAGGTTGGCGCGCCAGTCTCGGAAGAAAAAAAGGAAGAGCAGAATGAAAGCAACGCTGGCGATGGTGACAGTAAGGGAGATGTCGTGCTTAATGATTTTTTCATTACTGATGGTGTGCAAATGCCCGCAGATTAGATCGACATGAATCGAGGGCGGAAGCGTTGCAATGCGCTGGCGGATATAGTCGACGAGTTCGTGCGACCCACTGGCATCGGTGAAGGGAATGGAGGTTTCGAGAATGAGCAGAACCTGCTTGCCGTCAGCACTGACCAGATGATTGTTTTCCATGCGCATGTCGTAACCGAACGAAGCCGATAGCGCGCGGATTTTTTCGATCAGCACCATCTGGATATCGAGCGGATCGCGGCGGATCATTTCGCCCATGAAAGAGCCTTCCGGCTTAAGCAATTGGACATATTTCTTACGCAGGCTATGCGCGATCCCCTCGCGAGTCATTTGCTGTTCGAGTTGCTCCAACTCTGCCTCGCCCAGCAGTTCCGGCGCACGAACGAGGAACGCACCGATGTCGCGAATCATCTGCTGGTCATCGAAGGTGCTGAGCACCTGCTGGATCATCGGAGTATCAATGGAGCCGGCAAACTGATCGATCTCGGCAAAAAAGGCCGCGCGATCGAGCGTGTCGTCGTCCTGCGAAAACGAAAGAGCCACCTTGGCGGAAAACTCCATATTCTGGAGAAAGCTGACCGATTTCTGCGTGTCGCTACCCGCAGGCAGCATGACTTCCATGGAGTGGCGGAAGGGAATAAAAAAGAGTCCGACCGTAGAAAGCAGTAGCACCACCGCCACCGTTGCGGCCACAAGCCAGGGGTGCGAATACAATCGGTTAAAAAAAGGATGGAACCGCCCGTCAGGCATCCGGAACAACCTCCCATTCCCCGGCAGCGACCGGGGCGTTGAGCACGGTGTCGTAGAAGGTGATGGTGGTCTTGTCGCCACCAACATCCTCGATGGCGATCCGCTCGACATATCGGCGATCCTCGCGAACGGAGATGGTTACGCGCCGGATCACCTTGCCAATCATACCGCCCTGCTTCGGAATAAATTCAAGCACCGGAGGTTGCTCGCTTTTAATGGTTAGGTCGTAGTCGTTGAGCAAGGAGGCAAACTCCCCAGAAAACCATTTTTCAATCTGACCGATCACCTCCTCGAAGATGGGATCGCCATGGGTTTTCATTTTCTGAACCTTGTTGCTGTCCTCGTCCCACTGCATCGCATATTTACCGTTGAGCACCAGTACATATCGGATGGGAGTGTCGATGCGCCACGCGAGGCGATCGGGATTTTCCAACACCACCCGCCCTTCCATCACGATGGTACGGCTGAAAATCTTCAGTTCCTTTTCCTGACGAAATTTGGTCTGGACGGTTTTTATGGTGGAAAATCTTTTTTCCAGACTCTGGAGTAAATCCGTAGAATCTTCGTCCGCAAAACCCTGTCCGGAACCCAACAAGACGCTAGTCACTAAAAAGGCCAAAGCGATGCGGGGAGGTTTAGCCGCGAAAGAGCGCAAAAAACGCAAAGGGTTTCTCCGAGCAAAACTTTGTGGTCTTTGCGCTCTTTTGCGGCCATGAATTATTTGTTTCATGCGTTCTCTGCCTCTTGATGGTAGATCTTGATCTGCCCTTCGGCCACGCAGGTTCCGTTGCGCATTATGGTGCCGTTCACAATGGAAAATGCACCAAAGCCCGTATCCTTGGAGGCCCGCGTTATAAGGCGATCGCCTGGACGCACGGTTTTGTGGATTTTAAACTTTTTAGCACCCAGCAGAAAGCCTGCGGGTTCCGAGTCGAGGTGGCGCGTACGGAATCCATTAAAAAGCGCGGCGGACTGAGCTAGAATCTCCACAAAGGCCTCCGGTTCAAGGCAGCCCCCTTCATCGAGAAAAATACACGACTCGGTAATGACGGTCTCGACCTCAGCCATCTGCTCGCCGACCGACAGGAGCGTATCAACCATCTGCATGGGCGGTTGCTGCGGAATCAAGCCCGCCGCCGCCATGGGCAGGTGGTCGATTGCATCCTCCTTCCCCTCGTTCTTCCAGCAGAGCGGATCGGAGGCGAGATAGTCGCCCGTGAGCTGATAGGCCGCCCCGCGGCATCCGTAGCATCCCTCGCGATCATCGCAGGTGGCGCAGGGTCCCTTGATGCTTTCGAGGTGGTTGCGAAGATCCTCCATCACCTCGCTGTCGTGCAGGATGCGTTTGAGCGGTCGGTTGCGGATATTGCCGATGGGCAGGTTTACGCCGACGCAGGGCATCACATTGCCAAGCGCATCGACATAGCAGGAAAACTGGTGGCGCATGCAGCGCTCGCCCGCCAGCGGCGGTTGCGGTTTCCACCCTTCGCCAAAGCGTTTTTCGTCGAGCGCCGAAAGCCGGGTGAAAAGTTTTTCGATCTGCCGGGGCTCCACGTAGAGCCAATCGTTTTCGGTGGCCGCCCCCTGGGGGGTGATCATTTCAAAGTAGGGATCAATCTGCTGGTCGCGCAACCATTCCCACATGGCCTCCAGTTCATCGATATTCACGGCACTCACCACGGAGCTAACGGCCATGGATCTGCCGCCATCGCCATAGCCCGCCTGCTTCAGGTTTTCAAAGGCCGCCTGAATGACATCATGCGCGTTGGGAATCCCACACAGGAGATTTTGGCGGTCAGCATCCAAAGAGTTCATCTTGAGCACCACCTTCACCTCCAGCTCCAGCAGCCGCCGCGCGTTTTCGGCCGTGATATTCGAACCGTTGCTAAAGAGCTCAACCCCCATCCCCTGCTCGCGGATAAAGCCGATGATCTCGAAGATGTGCGAATAGATCATCGGTTCGCCGCCAAGAATAATGATGCCTTTGGCTCCGAGGTCGCGCGCCTGCCCGATCAACTGGCGGAGCTCGTCGAGCGTCAGCTCGTTCTCCGTCTCCAGATCCTGATAGCAATACGGACATTGAAAGTTACACACCCGGCTGCACTCGATCTCCATCGTAAGTAGCTTTCCCACTGCGGCCACCGCCTGGATTTCCTTCAGACTAAACCCCGCTTCATCGCAAAATGCATGACAAGACATATCTATCCTCTCAAATCAACAAACCGGACTGGCTTTCGCGACTCCGGTGTAAACACAACCCTACGGATATCCGCTACGGGTTCGACAATCACTTCGGGCTTCACCCGCAACCGTGCCTGCAGGCGGTGCAGCACCACGTCCACTTCCACCGGTTGGGAAGAAAAAGCCAGATGCACCACGAGGCGATCGGAAAGCGCATCCTCAGCATGCACTTCCAGATAGTATTCGCTCACCTCGGGCATTTCATCCAGCACAGCAAAGACCGCCTGCGGATAGAGACTGGTTCCGCGCACTTTCAACAACTGCCTTTTTCTTCCAATGATTGGACCCAACCGGGGCGAAGTTCGTCCGCAACCGCACGGCTGGCGATTTACAAAACTGATATCACCCGTGCGAAAACGTACCAGCGGCATTCCCTGCACATTAAAGGGGGTTACCACCACTTCGCCGGGTTCGCTATCAGGAACGGGACGTCCCTCTTCATCGAGAATTTCCACCAACCCGAGCGCAGGATGCAGATGCCCGCCGGCCTGCTCCGTGCATTCGCAAAAGGTGGTTACGGTTTCCGACGACGCATAGGTGGAAAAAACCTTCGCGCCCCAGATCCGTTCCAGATCCGAGGCAACAGATAGCGGTTGCATCTGTGCATCGCGCAGCGGCTCGCCAATGCAGACCAACTTGTCGATCAATGATGCGGGCAGATCGATCCCCTGTGCACAAAGATGGTTTCCCAGCTTCCGAAGAAAAGAAGGAACGCCCACCACCGTAGTCGGGTTGGCATGCTTGATCACCTCGCCATGTCCCTCCAGCGTACCGTGCCCATTGCGGATGGTAGCGGCACCGACTGCGCGCGCGCCGAGAAAATAGGCCAGCCCGGCAATGAAGCAACGATCCATGGTACAGGTAAGTAGCACAATATCGGCAGCGGTGATGCCGCATGCATTAAAGGCGCGCGCCTCGTTGTAGGCCAACCGCTCCAGATCGCCCTGAGTATATATAATCTTTGTCGGCCAGCCCGTGGTTCCGGAAGAAAAGACAATATCGGCCACCTCGGTGGAGTCCACCGCAACAAACTCCGAGTTTCGGATCGAAATCTCCATTTTAGTGGTCAGCGGAAGCGATTCCAATGCGGCATTCTCCAGATCGATTCCGGCGAAACGCTCCTTGTAGAAGGGCGAATATTCAAAACAGTATTGAACATGCTGTTTCAGCAATTGATCCTGTACCGCCCGCACTTCCTCCGGGGAGCCAAATTCAACGGACTCGTTCTTTGAAAATATATTCATTCGCCCTTTTCCATTCGCTCCAGTTCGGCGGCAATGCGATCGCGTACGAAGTTTTTCAATTTAAAGGGCGACATATCCCGATAGGACTCCTCGGTGATCGGAGCCAGCAGGTGCATGCGAATCAATCCCGGATGCATAACCGCCGATCCCTTTCGGGGTTTGTTTTCGCTACCGGAAATACAGATGGGAACGATGGGTGCGCCCGTCTGCAAAGCTAATCGGAAAAGCGCACTGTGAAACGGCCCCATCTTGCGACTCCCCGCTCGGGTACCCTCAGGAAAGGAAATAATTGAAACCCCCTGTTCAATCAACTCGGAGCCGCACCTTAAAAATTCCTCGATCGATATTTCCCGAATACTCAAATAACCGGCCAATCGCGCGAAAAAACCAAGTACGGGAACCTTGAACGGCCAAAGGTTCACAACCTGAACCCCCTCGCAGTCCAACATTCCCATTAGAAAGCCATCCGATGTTGCACGATGGTTGCTGACGCAGATGCAGGCCTTGGGCGGATCGCCCGCTTCCTTCTCCACCCGCACGCGGATAAATGGCCACCCAAGGAACACCATGGAGCGACCATAAACCCGGATCAGTATTCGCAAGCTCTCCATATTTTTGCGATGCGAAAGAAACGGAGCCTTCGCCAGTCCAATCAGGAGCAACACGGGAACCAGCAACACTACAACGATGAAAAACAAGGCGTAGAACATCAGGTTCAACAAGAGGGTCTGGAGACGAAACAGCATTCCGGTTCCGCTACTCCGATTCCAGCTCGGTCCCGATGGCCTCGATCAGGCCATAGAGATCGTCCAACGTGCGGATCTCGCGAATGCGCTCGTCGTCACGAATCGAAACATTAAACTTTTTTTGAAGGGCAACCACCAGATCCACCACATCGAGGCTGTCGAGCCCCAGCTCCGTAAACAAATGGGCATCTGGAACCAGCTGCGCCGGTTCCATCTCGAAATCCTCAAGGAACACCTCGTTAACGAGTTTAACTATCTTTTCTCTCTGCATCCGATCTCCTCGCTCCAAATATTGGAAAAAACCTTCCACTTACTAGGCGGGATCGTACTATAGCGACTTCATTTATGACAATCGGAAAGGAAACAATCGCCCATGAGAAAATTAATCCCCACACTGCTTCTCACTCTGCTCGGTGCGGTGAATGTTTTCGCCCAAACCGAACGCAACCACTACAACCAACTCCTGTTCGGCGGAGGTTCCTCCATCAAGGGGTTCGGCGAAACCGATCAGGAAGTGCGAACCCTCGATGTGCTGTGGCGGCATGCACGTATTTTTAAGGAGAAGAAAGAGGGGTGGCTACGCGGAAACCATGAGTTTTGGATTGAAGCTCCGGTTGCAATCATCCTATCCGACAGCGACAACATGGATTCGCACGACTTTGGTATGGTGGGTCTAAACTTTCTCTTTGCGTGGGTATTCCCCGAGACCCCGGTCGGTAGTCCCTACTTCATGATCGGCGGCGGCCCGCAGTATATCATGGCCGATATTGAAGGGGTCGGCTCCGACCTCTGCGGAAACTACCAAATGGGCTGCGGCCTGCGGTTTAACGCGACCGAGAAATATCCAGTCAACCTCGAAATCCGCTACCACCACATCTCCAACCTCGGCCTGGCCGACCCCAACGTCCCGCTCAACTCCGTTAAGGTGTTCTTCGGCGCGACGCTGCCTTTTTAATTACCGTTAATTCCCATCTTTGTCCCACAGACGTCGCTGGCTTTCAGGCGACTCCTTGTAATTCTCCGGGGTAGAAACCCTTTTCCCGCTCTTTTTCTCCAGCTCTTCGCGGGCGTTCCCGGCCACCTGCCCACCCTCCTCGGCCGCCCGCTGGTTCTCCGTAAAACCCTCCGCATCAATATTAC
>DAOUQA010000228.1 GCA_030625905.1 Kiritimatiellales bacterium
ATCACTAGCACGAGCCCGAAGAGCGTGAACTGGTTGATGGAATATCCCATGGCGGACAGCGCCGCGAAGGTGCCGATGAGCGAGACGGGAATGGTGACGGATGGAATGATGGTGGCGCGGAAGTTTTGCAGGAAAACATAGACGGTCAGGATCACGAGAATCAACGTGATGAAGAGGGTCTCAACCACTTCCTTGATCGAGGCTTTGATGACGTCGGTGTTGTCGTAGATCACTCGGTATTCGAGGCCTTCCGGGAAGCTCGGTTCGAGTTCCTTCAGCGTCTTGCGAACCCCGTCCACCACGTTCAGCGCGTTCTCACCGGGAATCTGGTAGACGGCGATGGTGGCGGAGGGTTGTCCATTGAGGGTGGAACCCAGCACATAGGTTTGTGCTCCGAGTTCCACTTCAGCCACATCACGGATACGCAGAACGCGGCCATCTTCGCCGGTGCGGATGACGATCATGCCAAATTCGTCGGCTTCGAGCAGGCGGCCCTTGACGTTCATGGTCATCTGGAAGGCTTGGCCTTCGGGGACGGGCGGTTCGCCAATCTGCCCCGCGGCGACCTGCAGGTTTTGCTCGCGCACCGCGTTTACCACGTCGTCGGCCACGAGTCCGCGCGCCTTCATTTTGTCGGGGTCGAGCCAGATGCGCATGGAATAGTCGCCCGCGCCAAAGGCCTGCACTTCGCCGACGCCCGGAGACCGGGCGACTTCATCGTACACGCGCAACGCGACATAGTTGGCGAGGTAGATATCGTCGTAGCGGTTATCCGGGCTATAGAAGCCGACGTAGAGGTTGGCGTCGGTCGATTTTTTCTGGGTGGCAACACCCATGCGCTGTACTTCCTGCGGGAGCTGGGGAATGGCTTTGGCCACGCGGTTTTGCGTGAGCACGTTGGCCATGTCGAGATCGACGCCGGTCTCGAAGGTGACGGTCAGCTTCATGGTTCCGTCGTTGGCGCTGACGGAGTTCATGTAGATCATGCCCTCGACGCCGTTAACCTCTTTTTCGATCACGGCGGCGACGGTATCGGCGACGGTGTTGGCATCGGCTCCGGGATAGACGGCGCTGACGGTGATGGAGGGTGGGGCGATGTCCGGGTAGCGTTCGATCGGGAGACCCAGCATGGCAAAGCCGCCGAGTAGCATGATGACAATGGCAATAACGCCGGCAAAGATGGGGCGATCAATAAAGAAGTGGCTGAACATGGCTTTACTCTCCTGACAGGTTTTTTATCCACAGATTTCTCAGATTATCAGAATTAAAATCTGCGTACATCTGTGTAATCTGTGGATAAATTTTTTGGTGTGTATTAGGGATTCTCTTTTTCCTGTTTCGGTGTAGCGACTCGAACTTCGATGCCGGGGCGTGCCCGTTGGATGCCTTCGACAATGATGCGTTCGTCTGCCGCAAGGCCTTCTTTGACAATCCGGCTGGCATCGATCAGCGCGCCCCGTGTGATGTAGCGGCTTTCGACTTTGTTCTCCGCTGTGACTACGAGGACATACGGCCCGCTCATGTCGAGCTGGACGGCGAGGTCGGGCACGAGGATCGCATCTTTTATATTTTTCGGGAGGAGGATTTTGCCATACATGCCCGGCAGCAGGTGGAGTTCCTTGTTTTCAAAAACGGCGCGGGCGCGCAGGGTTCCGGTGTCGGGGTCGATCTCTGGGTCGGTATAGTTTACCCGACCCTCTTCGATGTGCAGGACGCCATCCGCCATTTCAAGCTTTACGGGCGGGATTTTCTTACCGGTGCCATCTGCGCGAATTCCTTCGCGTTTGAATGGCGCTATGGTTCGTTCATCAATATTGAAGAAAACATCGATCGGAGCTTCCACCACCAAAGTGGTCAGCAGGGTCGAGGCACCGTCACCAACCAGGTTTCCGACACTCAAGGTGCGGCGTGCGAGCCGACCGGCCATGGGAGCATGGATCTTGGTGTAGGATAGATCCAGCTTGGCATTGTCCAACGCGGCTTGCGCTTCCATCACGGCAGCTACGGAAGAATCCTTTTCCGCTTCGGCACTCAGGACATCGAGTTCCGACACGGCCTTGGTCTCCCAGGCCTTCTTGTTTTTCTGGAGGGTGGCATCTGCCAGCTTTTTAGATGCCTTGGCCTGTTCCAGCTTAGCTTCCGCCGACTTTACGGCGGCCTCGTATTCCTCCGGTTCAATGGTAAAGAGCAGGTCGCCCTTCTCCACGCGCTGGCCATCCACAAAGTCGATTGTTTTCAGGAAGCCCTTCACGCGGGCGCGGATTTCGACATCATCGTGGGCCACCAGTCGTCCCGGAAAACCTGCGTAGATGGTGACATCCTTTTGCTCGGGATGTTGAACCGTCACCTCGGGTGCGGGTGGGGCTTTGAATTCGTTTTTCTTGGCGCAGCCAAAGGTCAGCAGGAGGGTGCATGCCAGACCGGCGGGAAGTATTCTGTTCATCATCAGGGTTCTCCACGGTTATGTACGAAAAAGGTTAGTTATTTTGTCGGGGTATTGTCGAGGTAGAATACCTGTTTATTCCATTTTCCAAACATGGGGATAAACTTTCCAAGTTTGGAACAGGAAGCCCGTTGCTGATTGGGTTGTTCTACTTTTGCCCCCAGGAACACATCGCTGTCGGCCTAGCTGCCCTTCCGAATTTGAGGAGCAGCTTCTGCTTGCTACTTAAAGCTTCCCCTAGGTTTCAACTGCACCCTCAACGAGGGTTGCAAGGATTAAGGATTTGACTTGTGCGAAGGCGGTTTCTAGTGTTTGCCTCCATCAAGTCAATGTTAAGCACGGTTGGGAGTCTCTATGAAAAAGCATTTGGTTTTGTTCCTGCTTGCCGGTTTCGGTATTGTCCTGTTGAACGGTTGCATCTCGGTGGGTCCCGACTATGAACAACCGGAAATCCCGATGCCGGATGCCTGGCACGAAGCGGTACAGGAGGAGTTCGAGTCCGGCGAACCCAACCTGCAAACCTGGTGGACGGTGTTTGGCGATGAAACACTCAACACTCTCATCACCAAGGCTTCGACCAATAACCTCAACCTCAAGACCGCGGCCGCCCGCATTGAGCAGGCCGCCGCCCTGCGGGGCGTGAGCGCCAGCCAGTATTGGCCGGATATCGTTGCCGGTGGTGCTGCTTCTGCGATAAAAACCACCCCGGCGCAGG
>DAOUQA010000101.1 GCA_030625905.1 Kiritimatiellales bacterium
AGGATGGGGTACTTGTTTAAATGAGATATGACAGAAGGCCGCAAAGCTCGCGAAGCAAGGATTCTTTTCTTTGCGGGCTTTGCGATCTTGGTGTTGAGAATCCCTCAAGGGAAACAAGGTTTTGGAGATTAGGAAATGAAGATATTTTTAAGCGACAAACTGGTGGATGAAAAGGATGCGGTGGTTTCCGTATTCGACCATGGCCTTCTCTATGGCGATGGCGTATTCGAGGGCATTCGCGCCTACAATGGCCGCGTGTTCCTGCTGGATGAGCATATCGACCGGCTCTACGATTCGGCCAAGGCGATTGCACTGGAGATCCCAATGACGAAGGAGGCGATGTCTCAGGCGGTGGTCGATACCTGTAAGGCCAACGACATTGCCGATGGCTATATCCGGCTTGTGGTGACTCGGGGGGTGGGCACACTGGGTCTCAATCCCTACCTGTGCGAAAAGGCCGAGATCATCATTATCGCGGCCAAGATCCAGCTCTATCCGCAGGAACTCTACGATAGCGGCCTGAAGATCATTACGGTCGGCACGGTTCGCAACCACCCGGAGGCGATAAACCCGCGCATCAAGAGTCTGAACTATCTCAATAATATCCTGGCCAAGATCGAAGCGATTAACGGCGGGTGCATGGAGTGCCTGATGCTCAACCACAAGGGCGAGGTCGCCGAGGCTTCCGGAGATAATGTTTTTGCCGTCAAGAACGGCGTTCTCTCCACTCCGCCAAGCACCTGCGGCGCACTCGAGGGAATGACCCGCAACAAGGTGATGGAGCTTGCGTGCAAGACCGGGTACGAGGTTCGCGAAGCTGTGATGGCACGCTACGACCTCTATGTGGCCGATGAGGTGTTCCTCACCGGAACCGCCGCCGAGATCATCTCCGTGGTCGATATCGATAAGCGTCAGATCGGCGACGGAAAGCCCGGCGCGATCACGACTGAATTAAGTGCGCTCTATGCCGAATACGCCCGTTCGCAAGGGACTCCGATCGAATGATTGTGAAACAATCGGCTAACAAGTTGCCCTCCCTGTTGTCAGACAGGGAAACGGGAATGCTCCATGAAATGTGAATGCTGCCATGAGAAAGAGGCGACGATCCATCTGACGCAGGTGATCGAAGGCCATGCGAAAAAGCTGAACCTATGCCAGGAGTGCGCCTTAGAGAACGGGATCGACCTCAACTCGCCGATCTCTATTACCGATGTATTGCTCGGGCTTGGCGCCCATCCGCAATCGATTAGCCCGGCCGCGACCGAGTTCGACCTGTCGTGCAAACGTTGCCAGATGACGAGGACGGAGTTCAAGAAGCGCGCCCGTCTCGGATGCCCGGAGTGCTACAATGCCTTCATGGGCGAACTCAGCGCCTTGACCAAGGCCATGCACCACAGCGGCCAGCATGTCGGCAAGATCCCGGCCCGGCAGGGCAACGAGGCGCGCATCACCGCCCAGATTGCCGTGCTGCAAAAGGATATTGAAACCGCCATCGCCAAGGAGCAGTACGAGGTGGCCGCAAACCTTCGCGACAAGATCAAGGCCTTGAAAATCAGTGCCCAATCCTTGGAAAACGGAGACGCCAATGACGCTTGACGATATGGTGAGAGGCCACGGAAGCTGGCTCGAATCCGGGGTCGATGAAGGACCTGTGATCAGCAGCCGCATCCGGCTGGCGCGCAACATTGAAGAGTACTCTTTTCCCGGCTGGGAAAACGAAGAGGGAAAGCGGGCCATTTGGGAAAAATGTAGCGGGCTCTTCCAGTCTTCATCCGCTGACTTTATCTGCTGGGGCATGGCCGAAACCACGGAGCTCGACAAGGAGATCCTGTTTGAACGCCACCTGATCAGCCAGGAGCTGGCTGCGAACGACGTGGGTTGCGGGGTGTTCGTTTCTCCGGACGAGTGCCTGTCGATCATGGTCAACGAAGAAGACCATATCCGTATCCAGTCGTTACAACCGGGGCTCAATCTAATGGCGGCTTGGCAGGCGGCCGACAGAACCGACGATGAACTCGAGGCCGAACTGACCTATGCCTTTTCCCCGAAACTGGGCTATCTGACATCGTGCCCCTCCAATGTCGGGACAGGGATGCGTGCCTCCGTAATGCTGCATCTGCCTGGACTGGTGCTGATGGAGGAGATGGATCCGGTCATCAACGGCATCTCCAAAATCGGGCTGGCTGTCCGGGGAATGTGGGGAGAGGGAACCGAGGCCGCCGGCAACATGTTCCAGATTTCCAACCAAATTACGCTTGGCCGCCGCGAGGATGAGATTATCGCGCACCTTGAACAGATCGTGCTGGAACTGATCGCGCACGAAAACAATGCGCGCATCCGGCTTATGAATGACCGGGCCGTGGTGATTGAAGACCACGTTTCCCGCGCATTCGGCACTCTTTCCAATGCCCGGATGATGACCAGCGGCGAAGCACTTAATCTACTCTCGACATTGCGGCTTGGACTTGATCTCGGCATGATCGACGAGTTTTCCCGCCGGGAAATCGACATGCTTTTCATTGCCATCCAGCCTGCGCATCTCCAGAAACTGGAAAAGCAGGAACTGGTTCCTGAAGATCGCGATGTGGTTCGCGCTGAAATGCTGCGCAACTTCATGGATACGGTTTCGGACGAAAACAATTCAGATTAAACAGAGCCGCTTGCAAAACCTCCGGTTTTTGCGCGGCAGTTATCAGGACCCGGTTATTAGTTATCAGGGCAAGTATCTTGCGCTGTGCGTCTTGTCCTGATAACTAATAACAGATAACCATTAACTGGAACGGCCCCGAAGTTTCGGGGCAAGTTCCTCAACAGGTACGTATTATGGATAACTTTACCCCCCGGGCCCAACAGGTGCTGCAACTCGCGCGGAAAGAGGCCGACCGCTTTAACCATGGCTATGTCGGCACCGAACACATTCTTCTTGGCTTGATTGCCTTGGGTCATGGCGTTGCAGTGAATGCCCTCCAGTCCTTGGGGATCGATCTGGCCTCTGTGCGACTGGAAGTCGAGAAAGCAGTGGGTACAGGCCCTGAAACAAAAACGATCGGCAATATTCCCTTCACGCCCCGCGCAAAGAAGGTGCTGGCACTTTCCGCCAGCGAGGCCCGCGGCTTGGGCCATGGTTATGTCGGCACCGAGCACGTCCTGCTCGGCCTGCTGCGCGAAGGGGAGGGGATCGCCGCCCGCGTACTCGAAAACCTTGGCGTCGATCTCGACGAAACCCGCTATGAAATCATGAAGACCCTCGATCCAAACTACGACCCGTCCGTCGAGGGCGACTTCGAGGACGAACAGGAGCCTCCCGCCATGGGCGGCATGCAGCCGCGCGGCAAGGGCAAGTCGAAAACCCCGGCGCTCAACACCTTCGGACGCGACCTCACCAAGCTTGCCAAGATGGGCGGACTGGATCCGGTGATCGGGCGCAAGGACGAAATCGAACGCGTGATCCAGATCCTATGCCGCCGCACCAAGAACAACCCCGTGCTACTCGGCGAAGCAGGGGTCGGCAAAACCGCCATCGCCGAAGGCTTGGCGCAGATCGTCAACAACGGCAATGTGCCGGATCTGCTGATCGACAAAAAGGTGGTTACCCTCGACCTCGCGCTCATGGTGGCGGGTACGAAGTACCGCGGCCAGTTCGAGGAGCGCATCAAGGCCGTGATGGACGAGATCCGCAAGGAGAAGAACATTATCCTCTTCCTCGACGAGTTGCACACGATCGTCGGCGCCGGCTCGGCCGAGGGTACGATGGATGCCGCCAACATTATCAAGCCGGCGCTGTCGCGCGGCGAATTGCAGTGCATTGGCGCAACCACGCTCAAGGAATACCGGAAATCGATCGAGAAAGACGCCGCGCTCGAGCGCCGCTTCCAAACCGTGATGGTCAAGGAACCCTCCATCGAGGATGCCGTCGGAATCATGTACGGGCTGCGCGGTAAATACGAGGAGCACCACCACGCCCGCTTTACCGACGAGGCACTCAAGGCTTCCGTCGAATATTCCGCGCGCTATCTGCCCGACCGATTCCTTCCCGACAAGGCGATCGACCTCATCGACGAGGCCGGTGCGCGCGCCCGGATCGGCAGCATGAGCCGCCCGCCGGAGCTGAAAACGCTCAAAGAGGAGATTCAGGACTTCGAAAAAAAGAAGAACGATGCCATCCACGAGCAAAAGTTCGAGGATGCCGCCAACTACCGCGACCAGGAGCGCCAGACCAAGGAAAAACTGGAGGCGCTGCTCGATGAATGGCGCAAGCAGCGCGATGAACACAAAACCATCGTGACCGACGAGGACATCATGGCCGTCGTCTCCAAATGGACGGGTATTCCCTTGATGAAGATGGGCGAGAAGGAAATGGAACGCCTGCTCCGCATCGAGGACGTTGTTGGTGAACAGGTCATCGGCCAGAAAGAGGCGGTCGGTGCCATCGCCCGCGCCCTGCGCCGCTCCCGCGCCGACCTCAAGGATCCCAAGCGGCCGATCGGCTCGTTTATCTTCCTCGGTCCGACCGGGGTCGGCAAAACCCTGCTGGCAAAAACCCTTGCGGATTTCATGTTCGACGATCCCGAATCGTTGATCCAGATCGACATGTCGGAATACATGGAAAAGTTCAACGCCTCGCGCCTGGTCGGTTCGCCTCCGGGCTATGTCGGCCATGAAGAGGGCGGGCAGCTCACCGAACGCGTCCGCCGCCGGCCCTATTCGGTTGTGCTGTTCGACGAAGTCGAAAAAGCCCACCCGGATGTGATGCACATGCTGCTCCAGATCATGGAGGAAGGCCGTCTGACCGATAGCCTCGGGCGTAGCGTCGACTTCCGCAACACGGTCATCATCATGACCTCCAACCTCGGTGCCCAGGAAATAAAGAAGGCCGGGTCGCTCGGCTTCGCCCCTTCGAACGAAGAGATGGGCTACAAAAAGCTCAAGGAGCTGATGGAGGGAATCGCCAAGAAGACCTTCCGTCCGGAATTGCTCAACCGCCTTGATGACATGATTGTCTTCCGCGAACTGACCAAGGTGGATCTTGAAACGATCATCGATCTCGAACTCGCCAATATCCAAAACCGTCTGCTGGGGCGGAACATCGAACTAAAAATCACCAAGCCCGCCCGCGAGTTTCTGCTGGAAAAAGGCTACGACAAAACCTACGGTGCCCGCCAGCTCCGTCGCACCGTCGAGCGCTACCTCGAAGACCCGCTCGCCGAAGCGATCCTTCGTAGCGAAATCCAGAACAACTCGATCGTAACCGTCCGGGCCAACAAGGAAAAACTTGCCTTCAAGGGCGAATCGGTCGCCGCCGGGGAAACGACCTCCGACGGATAATCACTTGACCCATTACTTGACTGACGCTTGACCCATGGGTAGGGTGCCGCCATGAGTTATCAACCGAAATTTACGATTTCACCCGTGTTGCTCTCTCAGGTGGAGGCGATTGCCGCTTTGCGCGAGCAGATCCATAGCGCGACGGTTCAGGTGGCCTGGATTCCCTCTTTGCAAAAGGATTCCCGCGCCCGCAACGCCCATTCTTCGACAGCGATCGAGGGGAATCCGCTGACGTTGGAGGAGGTAAGGGCGTTGGAGGAAAACCAGGAGCTGGTTCCTTCGTCTTCCCGCGCCCGTCGCGAGGTGCTGAATTATTTTGCCGCGCTCCGCCACATAGAAAAAAATGCCGCAAAGAAAAAGCTGACGCATGAGGATCTTTTTCGCCTGCATGCCATTATGGCCGGGCAGGTGATGGATCAGGGCGAAGCTGGCGCCTACCGTAAAATCCGGGTGCGGGTCGGGCCGCATGTCCCGCCGTCGCCAGACGAGGTGTCGGGTCTGATGTTTGAGTTGTTGGAGTGGTGGAACAGGGAGTCCGTTGCCTTGTCGCCGGTGCTCAGTTCCGCCATTCTGCATTACCGCTTCGAGGATATTCATCCTTTCGCCGATGGCAACGGACGCACGGGCCGGGCGTTAGCCCTGTGGGAGTTATACCGTCGTGGCTTTGACTCCAACCATATCTTTTCAGTGGATGAATATTTCTGGGAAGACCGCCCAAAATACTACGCCGCGCTTCAGGCAGTCCGTGTCAACGGCGACGACCTGACTTCATGGCTGGAGTACAACGCCGAAGGGTTGCAGCAAACCCTGGGGCGGGTCTGGCAACGGATTCAGCGGTTGAGTGCCTCCAAAAGCGATGCGAAACTGGTGTTGCGGCCAAAGCAGGAACAGTTGCTGAACATGCTTCGAACCCGGGGCGGCCTCAGCCCGCGTGAAATCCGGGAAGGCTTGGGCGTTTCCAAGCAAGGCGCAATGGATGCACTGAACCCGTTGCTTGGAGCCGGGCTGATTGAGCGGGTGGGCACATTGAAGAACGGACGGTATGTCTTGAAATAACACCCCACGCCTACACAGAAAACCCAAAAGAGAAGTTGAACCGCGAATGGACACGAATAGACGCTAATTGAGAGACAAAGAAACTGGTTCTCCTGCTGCCGAATATAGGATCACAAAGGGCAGTCCGGGTTTCTTTCTTTGCAGGCCGCCCATCCGTTGCTTTTATCAATCCGTTGCAACAAATCCGTGTCTATCGGTGTTCATCTGTGGTTCCATCACTTCTTTGACTGCATGTCGTTTGGGGATTGATTTTTTTCGGGACTGGAAATACTCTTCGCCCCTTTTACGGCCAGTCGTGAGCTTGCCGAACGGAGAATGAAACATGCGCGAATTTGCCACTTTTGAAGAACGCCTTTCAGTCTGGACAACCGATGCGATGACGTCGGTTTTTGGGCTGGAGGAGACCGATGTACATCTGGGCGTGACGCCGACCAACAACGACAAGTTTGGCGACTACCAGTGCAACGCGGCCATGACGCTGACCAAAACCCTGAAAAAGGCGCCGCGGCAAATTGCGCAGGAGTTTGCCGATGCCGCCGAGCTTCCGGACTTTGTCGAAAAAATCGAGATCGCCGGCCCGGGCTTTATTAATTTTTTCCTCTCCAATGCCGCGCTGGCGGAACATATCCAATCGCTGGAAAACGATTCGCACCTTGGGGTGGAGCAGGTAGGGCAGGGGAAGACGGTCATTATCGACTATTCCAGCCCCAATGTCGCCAAACCGATGCATATTGGCCATATCCGCTCGACCGTGATCGGCAACGCCATCGACCGGCTCTACCGCTTCCTCGGCTACAGCGTGGTTGCCGACAACCATCTCGGCGACTGGGGAACCCAGTTTGGCCTGATGATGGTGGGCTACCGCAGCTTCGTTGACGAAGAGGCGCTGGCGGCGGCACCGGTCGAGGAGCTAGAGCGGGTCTATGTCGCGAGCTACAACAAATCGAAGGAAGACGAAACCTGGCGCGATAAGGCCAAGGCCGAATTGGTGAAGCTTCAGCAGGGCGACGCAGAAAACCGTGCGCTGTGGGAAAGGTTCATCGAACTCTCCATCAAGGAGTTCAATACCATCTATGACCGCCTCGGCGTCAAGTTTGACCTCTACCGGGGTGAAAGCTTCTACAACGACCGCCTGCCCAAAATCATCCAGGTCTTGGAGGAAAAGGGATTGGCCAAGGAGAGCGATGGAGCATTGATTGTCGATCTCGAAGAGGACGGCATGCCCATCTG
>DAOUQA010000251.1 GCA_030625905.1 Kiritimatiellales bacterium
CTGCGCGACGACATTATCCAACCCATGATCAACGCATCGATGGTCCACGCCCGCGAGGGAAACACCACCAACGCCTACGAACTGCTCCAAAAAGCCTTCGGGGTCGAACCCGAAAGCCCGCTGGTCAACTTTAACCTCGCCCTGCTCGAAGCCGAGCTTGGAAAAATGGAAGCCTGCGAAACCCACCTGCGCACCGCCCTCAAGACCGACCCGCAAATGGCCCAGGCCGCCTACAACCTCGGCGTGCTGCTCTGCCAGAAAAAGGATGAAGAGGGTTTCCAATGGTTGAAAAGTGCTGCGGAGCTGGTTCCCGAAAACTGGGACAACCTCTCCTCCTATCTCTTCTTCCTCAACCAGGCCGGGCGATCGGCGGAGATCGAAGCCGCGCTCAAGGAAGCGGTCGCCAGCGGCCGCGCCGCACCCGAGGCTTACTTCACCCTCGCCAGAAACTACCAGCGCGAAGGCCGCCTCGCCGAGGCCACCGAAATCTATAGGAAAGCCAAACTCGGAAAGCATCTGCCCATGGATGCCAAGCGCCATGCCGCCCAGATGGAACAACGGTTGCGGGATGGAAGCATGTAGTTCTGGCAAAGGTTCGTAGTCCCGCCTTCAGGGGGTTTCTGTGGACTAGCCGCCTAAAGGAGGACTACAGAGGAACTTGCAAAACCATGACGAAACCATCGGTGGTGTAGTGCGTGCTTCCATTCTGATGGAGCACGCTTCGTTCGGTGGGAAGGCTTTGCAAAAAAAGCGCGCTCCCGCAGACGGGAAGCACGCTCCACACAAGTGAGGGCTCTACATACCTCTAATCTTTTCTTTTAAATGCGCATCGGGACTCTACAATGCAACGCATGAACAAAATCCCCGATATTCCCAACGACCAGCTTGAGAAATATTCCTCCGCCATCTCGCTTTCCGACATGGAAATCTTTGTCTTCCCAGAACTACTCTACAGCTTGGTCTTGGCCAATATCATGTCGCCGCGCATCTGGGAATGGAGGAATCACGACTGGTTCCGCAAACTCGACACCATGAGGCCCTACAAAAAGATCCAGCGGCTCAAGCAATTCATCATCGACCATTACGAATTCAACCTCGATCTCGATACATGGGGTCTGACGACCAAGGAGGCCGAAATGGCGCGCTTTGCGCCGTTCATGGACGAAAAAACCCTCGGTCAAAGCAATGCGCTGTTTGGCTACGAGGGCGACAAGCACTATTTCTCGCTCGATATCCGCAAACACTTTGGCTTGGATAAATACACCTCCAACGCCATCCCCTACTGGAAAACCGAAACGCTCGAAGCCATGGACGCCTTCAAGCACAAAGAAAACTACCGAGCCGGCGCGGGCGAATGCGTCTCGCTCTCCACACTCTATGCCGCCGCACTCTTCATCATCTGCGACATCCCGCTTGAAGACATCTTTCTGCTCGCCACCCCGCTGCACTCGCAAAACTTTGTCAACGTGAACGATGGCGTTCTCACCAACAACCGGCGGCTCGTCACCAAAAACATGTGGTTCAACGGCAGCGACCTTACCGCCCGGGCACAGCGCGCCCTGCGCCACGAGGAGGTTACCATCGTTGCCAACAACACCGGCTTCATCCACACCGTCTATCCCGAGGCCACCATTGCGCCGGAGAGCTTCGAACGGTTCCGCGAGAAGCTCGATGCCTTCACCACTACCAACATTACCTACGAAATACTTGCCAACTTCCTGCGCGACCGCTCCGAGCACCAGAAATGCTTCCAGATCAGATACATGCGGCACGGCCGGGAGCAATACCTGCCCATCGAGCGCGCGTTCGCCTACGAGCACGGCAGCCCCTACAAGGTTTCCGACAAGGCCACCTGCGACAAACTGCTCGACCAGATCGATGAATACGATTTCTACACCGATCCTATCCCTGACCGCATCCAGCTCAACAAACTCAGCGACTACCTCAAAAACAACCCCATCTCCCACTTCGATGACGCCAGCATGAAGGTCCTTGCCGAGAAGATTGACTGCACCGGCGACATGGACCGCAAAATGGGTGTCCTTGAAGGGCTCGTCGACTTCATCCACCTCGACCCCGAATTGCCCGACACGGAAAGCAAGACCTTCAACGGCCCTGGCCCCATCGAGATCAAATCCGGCATGGAACGCGAGGAGGTTATCCAATACCTGGAAAGCCTGCGCGGCTCCCATACCATCGCCGACCTCGCCTTCTACGCCAGCCGCGACCTCGCCGTCACCGACTGGCAGCCCTTCCTCAAGGCCGGATTGGAGCGCAATCCGGTCATCATCGAGGAAACGAAGAAGCTGTCCGACGACGAGCTTTTCCAAGCGCTTGAAAGCCTGCCAAGCGAATCCATCTACGACGGCACCCGCATCGCCCAGCCCGACGAAGTCTGGAACTTCCAGCGCGGCGACGGCCTCGAACGCGCCATCGCCCTGACCAACATCTGGCTTGCCCGCCATCCCGAAGCGACCATTGAGCTCACTGCCACTGGACACAACGTGACGCTCAAGCTCGGCGAAAAAGAACTCAACTTTAAATCCAGCAAGGGGCTGGAAAACCACATTTCATTTTAATCTTCAACCACGGAATACACAGAATACACGGAAAGAAAAAGTCGATGCCGAGGTTCCGTGCACTCTGTGTATTCCGTGGTTATTAAATCAGTACACGAGGAAAAACATGGATTCTACAACAAGGACAATTTTGATCGTGGCTGTGGCGGGCATTCTGGCCAAGCTCCTCCTCGGAGGAAAAGCCGACCGGAAAGCAGATATTCCTGGCATGATCAAGAAAGG
>DAOUQA010000174.1 GCA_030625905.1 Kiritimatiellales bacterium
AATGAAGACGAGTGATCAATACCTCAAGATTGTGGAGTGGTCGGAGGAAGACCAATGCTATGTCGGCTCCTGCCCGGGGCTGATGCGTGGCGGGATCCATGGGGACGACGAGGCCAAGGTGTACAAGGAACTCTGCCAAACGGTGGAGGAGTGGATCGAGCTTTACCAAAAAGACGGTGAACCTTTGCCCACAGTAACGGCGGGAAAGGAATATTCCAGTAAATTTGTTGTCCGGGTGGGCAAGGAGCTGCACAAGACCTTGGCTGTTGACGCTCTTCGCTATGGGGAAAGCCTCAACTCCTATTGCGTTCACCTACTGAAAGAGGAGAGCCCCCGGTTGCTGTCGCGGTCATTTCTTTTGGGATTTGGATGTTTTCAAAATTCAAGAGGAAGAAACGTAGTGGGTCTGAAAGCTCCGAATCATGAAAATTGAAATGCCGATGTGAGGAAATGTCTGTTTTGCGATGCTAACCTTGGTTCTGAGATATGGCCGTGCGGATGGGCAGTGAAGAATTAAAAACAGCAGGGAAGAACGATGGGAAAGGAAGATAAAAAGCTGATCCGCAACAGTACGGCGGAGTTTTTGGTGTTCACGGCCCAAGCGGGCGAGGAGAGCATTGAAGCGCGGTACGAGGATGAGACGGTCTGGTTGTCGCAAAAGATGATGGCGGCGTTGTTTGAAGTCACGGTTCCTACCATCAATGAGCATCTGAAAAACGTCTTTGGAAACGGTGAACTGAAGTCGGATTCAGTTGTTCGGAAATTCCGAATAACTGCGGCGGACGGCAAGCAGTACGGCACCAACCACTATAATCTCGATGCCATTATTTCGGTGGGCTATCGCGTGAACTCCAAACGGGCGACGCAGTTTCGCCAGTGGGCGACGCGGGTGTTGTGCGAGTTTGCGATCAAGGGATATGTGCTGGATCGGAAACGGATGGAGAACGGTTCGTTTCTGGGGGAAGATTATTTCGAGCGGTTGCTGGAGGAGATTCGGGAAATCCGGCTCAGTGAGCGGCGGTTCTATCAGAAAATCACGGATATCTATGCCACCAGCATGGATTACAACAAGGATGCGCCGACCACCCGGATTTTTTTTGCGAAGGTGCAGAACAAGTTGCATTTTGCCATTCATGGAAATACGGCAGCGGAACTGATTGTGAATCGGGCAGACAGTGAAACGCCGCATATGGGGCTCACGAATTGGGAAAACGCTCCCGACGGGAAGATTCTTAAAACCGATGTGTCCGTGGAAAAGAACTATCTTTCACAGGAAGAACTCAGTTCCCTGGGTCGGATCGTCAATGCCTACTTGGATTTGGCCGAGGAACGCGCCCGTCGAAAAATACCGATGACGATGGAGGATTGGGCGAAGCGATTGGATTTGTTCCTTGAGTTTGATGATCGCGAAATACTGGAGGATAGCGGCAAGGTTTCGTCCGAAATTGCCAAGACTCATGCTGAAAGCGAATTTGAAAAACACCGCATCGTTCAGGATCGTCTTTTCGAGAGCGATTTCGACCGCATCGTCAAGGAATTGGAGAGCAGTTAGAAGTAGGGGCTCATTGTTATGGATCCGGCAATAAATATTGTGATTCTGATGATCGGAATGGAAGAAGAAAAGACGGGTGGTGTAGAGAACGATTCACCCCGTAGGGGCCATGAGCAACGCGATTGATAATTGGCGAAGCCAATAACGAGCAACGCAAGAGGTTCAAGCGTTGCCCTGCCGCCGAAGCACCGCCTCCCTCCGGGTAGGCGGTCTCTACACCTTCGTGGTTGAGTCCCAATATTTATCCGCCGGAGCAGTAGCGACAGAGAACATGGAAAAATATACTACAGCATTGATTCTAGGATACGGCCGCAGCGGGCGGGCGGCGGAGCGGCTGTTGCGCGCGGAGGAGTGCGAAACCGTGGTGTTGACGGAGGAGTCCGCCGGGCTACCGGAGGTTCTTCGGGCGTTGGAAGAAAAGCAGTTTGATGTCTGCATTGTGAGCCCCGGCTTTGCGCTTTCCCATCCGTGGATCTGTGCGGTGCGTGATGCAGGCGTTCCGCTGCTTTCGGAGTTGGAGCTGGGTTGGTCGCGCCATCGGGGAAAGACGGTGGCGGTGACAGGGTCGAACGGCAAGAGCACAGCGGTGAAATGGATCTGCGAAATGCTGCAGTTGGTAGGACTGAAGGCGGAAATTGGCGGCAACTATGGCATCCCGGCCTGCGAAACGGTGCTAGAGAATCCCGGGTTGGATTGGCTGGTGTTGGAAGTGAGTTCCTTCCAGCTTGAAACCGTGCGGGATTTCCGTGCGGATGTCGCGGTTCTACTGAACGTCCTCCCGAACCACCTCGATCGCCACGAAACCATGGAAATCTATCGTCGCACCAAGGCACGTATCTTTAGTTCTCGCCTTGAGTTGGTCGCAAAACCGAAAGCCGGTGTGGTGCGGGCTTCCATTCCGCTGGAGCACGAAAACGCGACGGAAAGGCTTTTTGAAGAAGGTGTGCTCCCGCAGACGGGAAGCACACGCAACACCCATCCGGGTCTTGCGAATATCTCCCAAGGGGATGTCTGTTTGGCTCCTGCCAATCTATTGCCGCAGCTGAAGGCCGATCTTGGCGGGGCGAAGCGAAACTGGATCACTTTTGGCGGAACGCCAAATGCGGACTATTTCTTTGAAGATGGGCAGGTTTTCCACCGCTCCGAACCGGTCGTGGATCTCTCGGACACGCCGTTCGAGAGTCCGACCTTGGGTGGCTGCGCGGGGGCTGCGGTGGCCGCCGTGGCCGATGCCTGCGGTGTCCCATTCCAGACCGCCGAAGCTGCCGCACGGGACTTCGAACCGCTGCCGCATCGGCTCCAGCGGGTGGGGAAATTGGACGGTGTAGCCTATATTAACGACTCGAAAGCCACCAATCTGGCCGCCGTGGCCACAGCGTTGCAGGCCTGTAGACCAAAGGTCCATTTGATCGCCGGGGGGTTGGCGAAGGAGTCGGACTACACTTTTATCAAAGAAATACTGGCGGAACGGACAAGGAGCATATACCTTATTGGCCGGGTATCCAGAGCGATGTATTTGGCTTGGAACGGGGTTTGTCCGTGCGTGGAATGCGGGACGTTGGAAAAAGCTTTCAACGCCGCTCGAAATGCCGCCAAACCGGGGGAAACCATACTGTTGTCCCCGGGTTGTGCCAGCTTCGACCAGTTTATTAGTTTCGAGGAACGTGGAGAACGCTTTATGGCGCTCTTCCATGAATCGGTACAGAGCGGAGGTGATACTTTATGAAAACACAGTCGTTGACTGATAAAGCACAGTTGAAAAGGAGTTTGGTTATGAAGATCGGATCAGCAGTTTTAGGGGTGCATATTGCCGCGCTAGTCGCATTTTCCTTGGTGCAAGGATGTATTACCACGGAGTCGCATGGCAGCGGGCGCGGTGCAGGTGCCCGGCACAAGGGCATTGTGAAACACGAGCATAAAGGAAAGTCGGGCGCCACTCAGGCGGTTGCTTCCAATTCCCTCTACCAACCGAACGACGGGCAGGATACGGTCTATGATCCGGTCATCATTGATAGCGGAAGCAGCACGCCGGAGCCGTATGTTGCGCCGCCGGCCTACTCTGGAAACACCGAAACCTACATGGTCCAGAAGGGTGATATCCTTTCGCGGTTGGCCGTCGATTTCGGTACCACGACCAAGACGCTCATTTCGATGAACAACCTGTCGAATCCCGACGTGCTTTATGTTGGGCAGGAACTCCGCGTTCCCGCCGGAAGCCGCCGTTCGTCTTCAAGTTCTTCTAAAAGCGCCCCTTCCGTGAAGAAAGGCGGTGACTATGTGATTCAGAAAGGAGACACCCTCTCAGGGATTGCCGTGGCCGCCGGCGTGAGCCTCAACGATCTGCGTTCGCTCAATAACATCCAGGGCGACCGGATCATCGCGGGGGAGACCATCTCCATCCCAAGCGGCGGAAAAGTACCCACGAACACGCAAAAATCCACGGCGCAGAAACCCGCGTCGGTTGAGCCGTCAACTGAAATTGCCGAGCCTGCGCCTGCACCGATGGCTGTTGATCCCGAGGTCGAGCCGGTTGAGACCGACAGCATGCAGGTGGATGCCGTCATGGACCACTTGGTGTATCCGGGCGAAACGCTCGACGACATCTCCCGCCAATATGGTGTGAGCAAGAGCGATATCATGCGCCTGAACAATATTTCCGATGAATCCGCAGTCAAGGAAGGGCAGCGCCTGCGCATTCCGATCGCGGAGTAAACCGGGACCCGGGGATCAATGCGTAGGACTATTTCTCTGTTTATTGCCATCGTATTGATACTCGTAACACTTGGTATTGTGATACTGGCCAGTGCCAGTTCTGCCGAGCGCGATGATTCGACCCATTTCGTCAAGCGTCAGCTGTATTGGCTGGCGCTTTCCTTTTGCATGGCCTGCGTGGCTGCCCGCTTTGATTATCGCTTCTATCAAAAACTGGCCATTCCATCTG
>DAOUQA010000138.1 GCA_030625905.1 Kiritimatiellales bacterium
CGATAGTATTTCGCGAGAACGGACTCCCTCCATCCGCTTTTGTTAAACTTTTGGAGCACGGCATCGAAACCGAACTGATCAATGCCGTTTAGGTTACCCCCACGTCGCCGATTAAAATCGTAGAAGGTTCCCTCCAAATCGTTCCCGATGCTCTGCTCGCTACCGAATACACTGACCTCTTCGAAATCGGGCATCATGTCGAAGCCACCGAGGCCACCACCGAGGCCCGTCTCCATGCCGGACATTTCTGGAAGCTGGATATCGGGCATGCTCGCACGGTTCATCTTGGTCACGATGCGCGTGGTGGGCTTGGGCTTGGAGGTTTTCTTCACCTTCACCTTCGGCTTGCGCAGCTTCATCTTCGGGCGTTCGACCGCTTTGGGCGGCTCAAACTTTTGTTCCTCCTTCTTCACCACGGTGAAGACCACCAGCATCCCGGCCAGCAGGAAAAGTGCCGCATGGATCAGGATGCTTAGCAACACCGCACTGGGCATCCCCTTAACCACTTTCTGGTTTTTCTTGTCCATCCGCTTCATTTAAGAATCCTCTCTAACCAACATCGGCAACCATGGTACTCATTACACGGCGGAGAGTCGCGCATTTTCGTCCTGGGCGCAAGTCAGTTCAGACGGTCTTTTGGAAAAGGGGTCACGTATTAATAGGAAAAGGGGTCAGAAAAAGGGGTCAGAACGCTTTTCTCGTCATTTAGTGGTTGCGCGGCGGGCTTCCCGGCAATAGGGTTTGCTCATGGCTAGAAAACCGAGAGTGGAGTTTGCCGGGGCGGTCTATCATGTGATGAGCCGTGGAGACCGTCAGAATCTGATTTGCCGGAGCGACCGCGACAGAGAGATGTTTATGGATACGCTGACGGAAGCGTGTGTCCGCCATGGGTGGCGGATACACGCTTTTGTTTTGATGGATAATCACTATCACCTGCTGCTTGAAACGCCGGAACCCAATCTGGTGATCGGAATGAAGTGGCTGCTGGGAACGTATACGCAACGCTTCAATGCCCGCCATAAGGAATGGGGGCATCTCTTCCAGGGTCGTTACAAGGCGTTGATTGTACAAGCCGATCACGGGGAATATTTTTCAGCCGTTTCGACCTATATTCATCTTAATCCGGCTCGGGCTGGATTGCTGGATTTTTCAGAACGGCCTCTGTCAGAGTATGCATGGAGTAGTTACTCACTATATCTAAAGCCCTCTAAGCGCCCGGAGTGGCTCAGCGTCGATCGAGTGCTGGGAACTTTCCAGAGAGAGGATGTTTCTGCCGGACGAGCGGCCTATCAGCGAATGATGCAGAAAAGAACCCTTGAGGTTGTTACGGCTGAAAACCCGTCGGAGTTTGACCCCTTGTGGAAAAATATTCGGAGGGGTTGGTGTTTGGGTGATTCTGAATTCCGCACTCAAATGGAAAAGCGGGTCGATGAGCGAATCAACCACTATGACCGCCGATCATATTTAGGTGAAGCGGCGCGTACGCATGATGAAGGAGAAGCGTTGCGTTTGCTTAAATTTGGACTCGGAAAATTAAAGCTGCCTGCCGAGGAGCTTTCCAGCCTTAGGAAGAGCGATACACGCAAGAAGGTCATTGCCTGGTTGATTCGCCAACATACGGGGGTTTCTAACGCGTGGATTTGCGATCAACTATCGATGGGACACGCATCGAATCTCGCACGTCATGTTGCAGAAGTGAGGGGTTCAACAAAATCGGCCGTGGTCGAAATGCGCGAAATGACGAGAAAAGCGTTCTGACCCCTATGCCCGATTCAGATCCCTGGTTGCAGCCGTCAAAGCCTCCGGCCGAAAACGGAAAACGGGTGAGCCTATGAATTTTAGAATCCAGCCCTTCCCCCGCGTATGCTCTTGTGCAGATTATTTTAGACATTGGAAACCACGTCGGCTACTCTCCCTCCCATTGGAAAACCCGGTTTTCCCCAGCAGCCAACAACAATCAACAAACCACTGATTTATGAGCGCAAAAGAAGATACAGACGCATTGGGATATGAAGTTCTTGAAGAACAGGAAGTGCCAGACAGCCTGCCTGTGATGCCGCTTAAGAATTTTGTCCTCTTCCCCCACATGGTCGCCCCGCTGGTCGTCACAACCGAGCAGTCGAAAAAACTGGTCGCAAAGCTATCCGAACGGGCACCGCATTTCATCACGGCGCTCCAGCGCAAGGAGGAGATCGACGAAGCGCATCTGACGAAGGACGATATCTACCGCGTCGGCTGCGTCGCCCGGCTGATCAAGACGCTGAACTTTCCCGATGGCTCGACCCATGTACTGGTCGAGGGTCTGTCGCGCTGCAAGCTGCAGGATTTGAATGCCGAGGAAGAATACCCGACCGCGCACTACCGCATGATTGAGGATCAGCCGGACGCCTCGCTCAAAACGGAGGCCCTTGCGCGCAACGCATCGGAAAAGTTCCAGCAGCTCGTCACCATGTCGCCCAACCTGCCGGACGAACTGGCCGTGGCCATCTTCAACATGGGCGACCCGCAACAGCTTTCCGACCTGATCGCCACCAACCTGCCGATCCCGCCCGAGGTGCGCCAAAACCTGCTGACCGATAACAAGCCCGGCCACCGCCTTAAAACGCTGATGGAGTTCGTCAACCGCGAATACCAGATCCTGAAGCTCGGCACCAAGATTGAGAACAAGGTCCACGAAAGCTTCACAAAAACCCAGCGCGAAATCTTCCTTCGCGAACAGCTCAAGACCATCCAGAAGGAGCTGGGCGAGGACGACCCGCAGGCCTCTGAAATCCTAGAGTTGGAAAAGAAGCTCGAAGAGGCCAAGCTTCCGCAGGAAGCGCGAGAGGCGGCCGACAAGGAACTCCAACGGCTCAAGGCCGTGCCGTCGGCATCGCCCGAGCATGGCGTCATCCGCACCTATCTCGATGTACTCTCCGAACTTCCCTGGAACAAGTCCACCGAGGACCACCTCGACATCCTCGTTGCCGAAAAGATTCTCGACAAGGACCACTACGGCCTCGAAAAGGTAAAGGAGCGCATCCTCGAATACCTCTCCGTCCTCAAGCTCAAGAAGGACATGAAGGGACCGATCCTCTGCCTCGCCGGACCTCCGGGGGTTGGGAAAACCTCGCTCGGGAAATCGGTCGCGCGCGCGCTCGGCCGCGAGTTTGTCCGCATGTCGCTCGGCGGCATGCATGACGAAGCCGAGATTCGTGGCCACCGCCGCACCTATATCGGTGCCATGCCCGGACGCATTGTCGAGAGCATCCGCCGCTGCGGCGCCAACAACCCCGTTTTCATGCTCGACGAAATCGACAAGGTTGGTTCGGACTTCCGCGGCGACCCCTCCTCCGCCCTGCTTGAAGTCCTCGACCCGGAACAGAACGGAACCTTCAACGACCACTATCTCGATGTGGACTTCGACCTCTCCAAGGTGCTCTTCATCACCACCGCCAACCAGCTCGATACCATACCGGGGCCACTGCGCGACCGCATGGAGGTCATCCGCATCTCCGGCTACACGCTACAGGAAAAGGTGTACATTGCCCGCCGCTACCTCGTGCCCAAGGCCATCAAAGCGCATGGGCTTAAGCGTGCACAGATCAAGTTTACCAACGAGGCGCTCGAAGGGATCATTGCTGGCTACACCGCCGAGGCAGGCGTCCGCAATCTTGAGCGGCAGATCGCCAATGTCTGCCGCAAAGTCGCGCGCGGCTTCGCCGAAGGAAAAACCCGCCCCGTCGAAGTCACCGCCCGCAAGCTCAAAGGATTCCTCGGTCCGGTAAAAATCGAGAAGGACGTGGCCGAGCGCCAGGCGATGCCCGGTGTCGTGACCGGCCTAGCGTGGACGCCGTACGGCGGCGACATCCTCTTCATCGAAGCCACCCGCATGGCGGGCAAAGGACAGTTGATCCTCACCGGTTCGCTCGGCGATGTGATGAAGGAATCCGCCCGCGCAGCGCTCAGCTATCTTCGGGCAAATGCCGCCACCTTCAAGCTCGACGAAGCGCTCTTCGCCAAGTCCGACATCCACATCCACGTCCCCGCCGGAGCCACCCCAAAAGACGGTCCCTCGGCCGGCGTCGCCATTGCGCTGGCCGTCCTCTCGATGCTGCTGAACAAGCCCGTCCGCCCCGACCTCGCCATGACCGGCGAGATCACGCTGCGCGGCCGCGTCATGCCCGTCGGCGGCGTAAAGGAAAAGGTGCTCGCCGCCGCCCGTGCCGGCATCCGGCACATCATGCTACCCGAAAAAAATAAGATTGACCTCGACGAGGTTCCGGCCGACGTGAAAAAGAAGCTCACCTTCAAAACGGTCAAAACCATCGATCAGGCCCTGCGCCATGCGCTGAAACTCTCAACGGAAAAAAATTAACAGAATAATTAGGACAGAATGATGGCTTCTCCGCCGAGAATTATTTTGTCCTAATTATTCTGTTTTCAGGAGGTTGCTGTGAAAAAGTTGCTGGTATTTGTTTTTGTGGCTCTTTGTGTTTTTCGTGGCTATTCCGAGCCGATTTCCGCGGATAGCATTCTAGCATTTGTCCGCACCAAGCTGCCTGATGATCCGCTTACGCTGACCGGCACATTGAAGGTGCGCACCAAGAACGGCTTCACCAAGGCCAGCTTGCCGGTGGAAATGAATCTCGACTGGGGTGCGGCAACGCCGAAGGCAAGATACCGGATCGGCGATGAGTCGCTGGAAATCTCTTGGAATAACGATACGCCCGACTACCAGTTTTCAAATGAAAAGAACACGCCGACCTCCGATATTCTCGGCACCGGTATCACATGGGCGGACTTGAGCTTTTCCGTTCTCTGGTGGCCCGGCTCGGAGCTGGTTGCTGAAGGAAAGAAGATTAACCGCGAATGCTACGTGGTCGATGTACCCGTGCCGGACTCCAAGAACACCATGCGCCTCTGGATCGAGAAAAAGATGGGCATGCTGCTTGAATCGCAAACCCTCGATGCCGAGAAAAAAGAGATTCGGCGCATGAAGATCAAAAGCATCAAGAAGATGGACGGCATGTGGGTGGCCAAAGATTTAGAGATTAAGGACAAGCTAACCGGAAATAAAACCACCCTGCAAATCACCGACCTGCAATGGAAATCCCCCAAAGAGACCTCCATGGCATTTAACCCCTCTGAGTCGATCAATCAACTTTCCATCGACCTCTATCAAAAACTCTCTTCCGAAGAGGAAGGCAACCTGTTCCTATCGCCCTACTCCATCTCAACCGCACTCGCCATGGTTTACGGCGGAGCGGGCGGCGAGACGGCGGAGCAGATGAACAGCACCCTCCACTTCGGCGGACAAGGGGCAACCCACCCCGCGCTTTCCTATCTTCGGACCACCCTCAACGGCATCCAGAAAAAGGGGCATATCCAACTTAGCGTCGCCAACTCGCTCTGGCCGCAAAAGGACTACTCCATCCTGCCCGACTACCTCGCCATGACGCGGGAGTTCTACGGCAGCGAAATCGTAACGGTTGACTATAAATCTGATTCCGAAACTGCCCGGAAACAGATCAATACTTGGGTCTCAGCAGAAACCCAAAACCGCATCAAGGATTTGATCCCCGAAGGCATGCTCGACCCGCGCTCCCGCCTTGTGCTTGCCAACGCCATCTATTTCAAGGGCGACTGGGGTAGCCAATTCAAGCCGGAGCACACCCGCTCCGCCCCATTCACACTTGCCGACGGC
>DAOUQA010000163.1 GCA_030625905.1 Kiritimatiellales bacterium
GATAGAACAATCAATGGGGCGATAAACTCATCGTATTGATCGGGCAGGGCAATGTGGCCTACCACAAGATCGGTCAGCGGCTTGATTCCATTCCCAACGATCCCGAACAGCCACTTAAAGGCAAATCCAAGAATAATGGCGGGCAGGATCACGATGACTCCACCGAGGAGGGTTGTCCTGAAAAAATTCTTTGTACGGTGCAACATGGAAGCATGATGCGTGATTTGTGAGACATGATCCAGAAAAATGGACCCTTGCTTCCTGCGTTACGCGACGCGCGTTACGCAAGATGCGTAATTAGATGTTACAGAACATCCTTGCGCTTTCTCCCCGCATTACGCATGTTGCGTTACGCAGGAGGCGTAATATGAGAAATCCCTTTCAATATGGTGGCGTGGTATCGGGCCAATCGTTTTGCAACCGAACCCAGGAAGCGGCGGACTTGCGTCGCGCGGTGGAGAATGCCGAGAAGTTGTTTGTCTATTCCGAGCGCCGGCTGGGCAAGACCTCGCTGATCCGCAAGGTACTGGCGGAACTGCCGGAGGAGGAATACCTGACGGTCTATATCGACCTTTGGCCGACCGACGGCGAAACCTCGTTTGTGCTGGCCTGCGCCAAGGCGTTCTCGGAGGCGATGGCCACAAATACGGATAAATTGCTGCATACGGCCAAAACCTTCTTCAGCCGCTTGGTTCCAGCGGTCACCGCCAACGACGAAGGCAAGCCGATCGTGACGTTTGGGTTCGACCAAAAACGGCCGGATGTACCCCTACTCGAAGAGGTGTTGTCCATGCCCGCCAAGGCGGCGGAAAAGGAGAGCAAGCGGATTGTGGTGGTGTTCGACGAATTCCAGCAGATTCTGGAATACGAGAGCGATGTCGTGGAGCGCCTGCTCCGAAGCTCGATTCAGCACCAAACCGATGTGGCCTATATTTTCTGCGGCAGCCGCAAGCACCTGATCCGCCAAATGTTCATGGACTCGCAACGGCCGATGTATCGCTCCGGATCGCACTATCCCCTCGGGCTGATTGCCGAGGAGCATTGGCAAAAATTCATCACCGAAAAATTTACCGGCACGGGAAAACGGATCAGTGCGGAAATCATCACGGCGCTCTGCCGCCTGACGGAAGGACATCCATTCTATACCCAGCATCTTTGCCACCCGCTCTGGGAACTCTGCGAAGAGGGCGGCGAGGTGACGCTCGAAATGATCGACCAGGCCACCGGGCTTTTACTTGATCGCGAAAGCTATGCCTTCATGAACCTGTGGGATTCGCTCGCACGGAATCCGCGCCGTTTCCTCAAAGGTGTGGCGGCGGAAGGCCCGGGGGTACAGGTTTTTGCTTCCGGGTTTCTCCGCAAATACCAGCTGGGTAGTTCGTCGAATGTTCAGCGGGCCATCGAACTTCTGTTGAAGAAAGACATTATCGACAAGGAGGAGGGCGGCATGGTTATTCCCGACCGGTTCTTCCGCCTATGGATCAACAGCAAGCAGGGGATATGAAAATCAATCTGAATGAGCGGGAAATTGTGGTCGAAGCAGGCACCACGCTGTTCCAGTTGCGCGACCAGAAAAAGCAAACCGCCGACGTGCTCATCTGCAACGGTGCGGTGGTTGCGGACGATGTCGCTCTTGCCGAAGGCGACTGCATCACCCTGATCCAGCGCGGCGAGATTCCGCCCGCCGAGGAACTCGAAGCGTTGATGATGGCGCGTCACACGCCGGGCGTGCATGAAAAGATCAAGGGTGCCACGGTCGGCATTGCCGGCCTCGGTGGCCTCGGCTCCGCTGTCGCCGTTGCGCTGGCGCGCATCGGGGTAGGGCGGCTCATCCTCGCCGACTTTGACATCGTCGAACCCAGCAATCTAAACCGCCAGCAATATTTCATCGACCAGATCGGCCTGATGAAAGCTGAAGCGCTTGAAGCCAATCTCCGGCGCATCAATCCGTATGTGCAGTACGAGGCCCATTGTATCCGCGTCGCCCCCGAAAACATCGAAGAGCTGTTTGGCGAGGTGGATGTAATGGTCGAGGCTTTCGACCGTGCCGACCAGAAGGCCATGCTTTTGCAATCGTTCCATGCCGCGCCCATCGTGGCCGCTTCTGGGTTGGCGGGACATGGTTCCGGCGAAACCATTGGCGTGCGCAAGATGGGTCGCCGCATCCATATCGTCGGCGACCTCGAAACCGGCGCCGCTCCCGGCTGCGGACTCATGGCGCCGCGCGTCGGCATTGCCGCGCACATGCAGGCCAACGTTGTTCTGCGGATACTGCTGGGGGAAAAGGACTGAGCCTTGCATTTGGAGGTCGCCCTGGCCGCCGGTCAAAGCCCAAGAAGCTGGATTGCGAGGCCGGAAAAACAGATCGCCGCGCCGGCGAGGGCGTGGGCAAAGCGTTCCAGCGGGCCGAGCTTGACGAAGCGAATGCCCCATGCCGAAACCAGCACCACCGTCAACATGGTTCCAATGGTTGCAAACGCGAAGACCCCCGCAACCAGCAGCATGCCGGCAAGGCTATGTTCTGCGGCGGGGTACATGATCAATGGAATCAGCGGCTCGCAGGGGCCGAGCACGAAGATGGTGAACAGCACCCAGGGGGTGAGTGTTTTCTTGTCGGCCCCATGCGGGTGGGCGTGCCCATGCGTGTGAGAATGTTTGTGTGCATGCACCACATTGTCCTCGTGAACATGGGAGTGGACGTGCGGCTTGTTTTTGATGGCACGATGAATACCCCATACAAAGTAGGTGAAGCCAAAGATAATCAGCGCCTGCGCCGCAAGGTTCCCGCGCCAGGCTTCTAAGAGTTCAAGTTTGCCCAGCGCCATGCCGAGCGTTGCCCCGAGCAATCCGAGTGCAACCGATCCGGCCACGTGCCCGATGCCACATAGAAAAGTGATCCACAGGGTCTTGGCCAGTGGCCATCCACGCGCCTTGCCCATCACGATGAATGGAAGGTAGTGGTCGGGGCCGCATAGTGTGTGGCCGAAGCCAATCAAGGCGGCGGTTCCGGAAAGTATGAGGAGAGCCTCGTTCATGACGGGGTAATTTGAGCCGCCTATTGCTGAAAGTCCATCGCATAATTCGCTTTGCGCCGCCGCGCAAATCGACTTAACTTCATGCCATGCAAAGCGTGCAACAACTGAAGATCGGGCTGCTGAACGATCTCCATTACGACGGCGGGGTTCAAGCCTTGAACCGCCTCTACGAATCGGTGGCCGCACTCAGCCACGGGGGCATCGAATTCCTGGTGGTTCTCGGCGACCTGATCGATTCCAGCAGCGAGGGCAATGCCAAGCGGCTGTTGCGCGAGGTTTCCGCCCTGTGCGACTCGTTCCACGGAACGGTTCGCTACATGCCCGGCAACCACGATCTCGACCACCTTTCCAAAGCGCAGTTCTACAACGCGCTCGGTTGCGCCGGCGATGTTTCGACATTTCGGTTTCAACAGGAAGACCTCGACTTTATCTCTATCGATGGAAATTTTTCCCCCGACGGAACGGAATACGATCAAGGCAACTTTGACTGGAAGGAGTCCTTTGTGCCGGACGAACAGCTCGTTTGGCTCGGAAAACAGCTCGCCGCCGCCAAGCCGCCGGTCGTGCTATTTTCTCACCAGCGCATCGATATCCCCGGCGAGTTCTCTGTCCAGAACCATGCCGCCGTGCGCGATGTGATCCGGCTCTCCGGCAAGGTCAGGGCCGTTTTCCAGGGCCACCAGCATGCCGACGACCTGCGGCAGATCGATGGCACGGCCTACTACACGTTGGGTGCCCACATAGATGATGCCGGCCCCGCCGTGGTGAATATGGACTCCCGCGGCATCCGTCTGGCCCGCGACTTTAGTCCTATGGAAACCGTCTCATCATGAAGCGCATCTTCAAATTCATTTCCGCCGTACTGACACTCACTGTACTTGCTTTCGTTGGCGGATCGATTTTCTATGGCACCAAGACCGTGCACGACCTGCTTGGCGACAGCAAAAAGCTCAAGGCCGCCATCACCTCCCTTACGCACGAAGACCAAATCGGGTTTGCCAAGGTGCTCAAACAGGAGGAGCGCGACGGCAAGCTCTACACCACCCTCAAGTTTGTCGAAACCGCGCGCGGCGACATGCTCAGCACCGTGCTCGAAAAGGAATACGAGATCGAAGGTGATATCATCCACTTCGATACCCTCATCGTCACCTTCTCCGACCAGGCGGTCATGGATGGCAAGGCGCGCTCGCTCTATCTGTGGCGGCGCATCTACGGCGAAAACATGAGTCCGGCCGAAGGCTACCCCATCGAAACACACGGCACGCACCCCGAGCGATATGCCGGGCTATTGCGCGACCTCAAGCTGCCCGAGCAGCAAATGTTCTGGGAGGCCATCTGGGATCTTGCCAACGATCCCGAAGCCCTTCGCGACCACGGCATCAAGGCCATCTACGGCAACGCCGTCTACAAGAGCCTCCGCCCCGGCCTCATCTACATCTTCAAGATCGGCGCCGACGGCCACGTCTATCCCGAAACCGTGCTGGATATGTAGCGTGGAATGGAAGGGGGGATGGGTGTGATTGGAAATAGGGTGGGGCAGGCATCCCTGCCTGCCCATCGCAGGCTGGGAAGCCTGCGTCACATACCGCTCCATCGAATCCGGGGTCACCGACCCCGGCTACAGTTTTCCTAAGAATGCTGGAAACGAAAAAACCCGCCGGGATGGCCGCAAAGAGGTGTTTTTCCTATTGTTTGGAGTCGGCTCCGGCACTGGATTAAGGCACTTTTCCCGGATGTTTGGGACTATTTATAGCGACGGGGCTTTTGTGGCGGTGGACAAGCCGAC
>DAOUQA010000064.1 GCA_030625905.1 Kiritimatiellales bacterium
TGTCCCACATTCTGGCTCGCCACATGTCACACCTGCGCCATCTTGGCACATCAAAGTAGACAATGCTTCCAGCTTCGTTGCGGTTGAACGGAAGACACTAAATTAGCCGCGAAAGCAACGCATGGAACACAACGCCGAAGCGGAGAGCGCTTTTTGCGAGTAGCGGGTTCTTTAGAAGGATGCGCCAAGGCTCAGCATACCGACCACATCCACGTCGTAGGTTCCTCCTTTGTCAACGTCAACAAGCACAGCGTCATCAAGCTGCGCAATGTAGGCCACGGAAGCCCCGACGCTCCAGACCCCGCCAAGCGCATAGCTGGCGGCCAGATCGAATACGCCGTCGTTGAAGCCTGCTTCGCCGGCATCGGGATCGGCATAGCCAACCAAGACTCCGGCTGAAACCTCCAGTTCTTCGGTGACTTCGAGTGCATAGCTTACGGACAAATCATAGTATGCATTGCCATTAATGCCGCCACCGACGCCGAGGAAGGCCGTTGCGCCAAGCGCTATCCCTGCGACCTCATACCCGAGCCCAACATTGGCTTCCTTGTCGGCAACACTTGCCGCGGTCGGATAGGTGTATTCCGTAAACCCAACGAACAGATCCAAGCCATCGACGAAGCTCGGCAGGCTGTAGGAGGCATACCAGTCGATTTCGGAAAACTCAGAGCCCTCCAAGGCTCCACCGTAGTCATCAACATCAAAGTTACCCCATGCACCAACGGCCACTGAACCATACTCTTCCGGCAATCCCAAGCCTGAGGCTTCGATACCGGGCTGAACGACAAAACCGTCGTTGAAGGTGGCCCCCCGGAAGACGTATGCGGAGGCAAAGTCCGCCGTCACCTCCACCCCTGCGGAAGACGTGCCGGCTACTGCTACGATCACTCCTGCTGCCATTGTCCTTGCCATGATGTTTTTCATTCCCTTTCTCCTTTGTTGTATAATGTTTTTGTTCAGGTTACTGGAGCCGGGCTCTGCTCAAAAGCCTTTGAGGATGTGTAAGGCGTTCTCACGAAACCCGACTCCCCTTTTCAATTCATTTATCCAATGGCCTCATGACCCTTTTCGCCGGTTCGGATGCGGATGCATTCCGTCAGGTCCGTAATGAATATTTTTCCGTCGCCAATGTTGCCGGAACGAGCACCCTTTATGATGGCGTCGACCGTGGAATCCATAAATTCGGCATTCACGGCTATCTCTATGCGAACCTTCTTCAGAAGATTCACCTCGATGTCCGAACCACGGTATGTTTCGTGGTAGCCCTTCTGCTGTCCGCAGCCCATGGCGTTGGTTATCGACATTTTGTGAACCTCCGCCTCAAACAACGCCTGCTTGACCGGCGTGAGCGCCTCTGGCTGTATGTATGCAATAATCAGTTTCATAGTTAACTCCTTTTATTGTTGTCAAATTTTGATTTTAGATTTTTGATTTTAGATTTACGGAACTCCATCGCCGTTGGGCTCTCTCAAGCAAAGGCTGTCGCAGACCCACAAATCGGCACTCGAAAATTGGCACTCAAAAATACTCCTTTAGCTGTTGGTGAAAATCTGGAATCCACTGTAGGCCTCCATGCCGTGCTCGCCGATATCAAGCCCTTGGAGTTCTTCCTTTTCGCTTACACGGATGCCGACGGTCGCCTTCAATACACCGAAGATCAGCAGGGCGAGAGGAAAGCAAACCGCTCCGTAGGCCAAGATACCGATCAACTGGATCGATATCTTGAAGTCCGAGCTGAAGATCCCTACGAACAGCGTTCCAAGGATCCCGCAAACTAGGTGAACTGTGGTGGCACCAACCGGATCGTCGAGCTTCAGGCGATCAAAGCCCATGACCGACAGCACCGCGACAACCCCACAGATCAGGCCGATAAGGATCGCGGCGTTGACCGATACCACATCCGCCCCGGCGGTGATGCCCACCAAACCAGCCAACGAGCCATTGAGGACCATGGTAAGATCCGGCTTTTTGTGGATGATCCAGGTCGTTGCCATGGAAGACATGATTCCGGCCGCCGCCGACAATGAAGTGGTGACCAGCACATAGGATACAGCACCCGGATCGGCAGATAGCACCGAACCCCCGTTGAAACCAAACCAACCGAGCCAGAGCAGGAAAACGCCGATGGTCACCAGCGGCATGTTGTGCCCCATGATCGCCCTAGTCTTTCCGTTCACATATTTGCCTTTGCGAGCACCCAGCAGGAGGATGCCGGCCAGCGCGCCCCAGCCGCCAACGGAGTGAACCAGCGTTGAGCCGGCAAAATCGTGGAAGCCCATTTCAGACAACCATCCGCCGCCCCAAACCCAGGAGCCGACAAACGGGTAGACCAACGCCACATAAATCGCACAGAAGATCAGAAACGGCCCTAGTTTAATGCGTTCTGCCACGGCACCGGAGACAATCGTCGCCGCAGTGGCCGCAAACATGGCCTGGAAAAGGAAATCCGTCCAATAGGTATAGGCACCGCCGGCATAATCGATCAAGCCGGCCGCCCCTTCGGGAGCACCAACTCCCAGACCGCTCAGCCCGAGGAAGCCGGGAATCAGCCAGCTATCGCCCGGATACATCAGGTTGAAGCCGATCAACGTATAGGTCAGCAGACCGATCGACACGATGGCGGTGTTCTTGAATAGAATGTTCACCGTGTTTTTCGCGCGAGTCAGCCCTGTCTCCACCGTTGCAAAGCCCAGATGCATAATGAACACCAGGAAAATGGAAACCATCATCCAGGTATTGTTCACGGTAAACATGGCCTCCGCCGCTGTCGGCCCCTCTCCGGCAGCTTCCTGCGCCCACGCTGGAGACGCTATTCCCAGCGCCAAAGCCACCGCAACCCGTGCAGGTATTTTTAACCACTTCATTTTCATTTTTCACCCTCTCCATTATATTTCGTTTGCCCGAACACCACGTTCGCGACTACGGACGCCCCTTTGCAATAAGTGTTCCAACCCGAGCAACAACACCACTTAAAACACCGTATCTAACTGCTATTCATGTGATTATAAAATATAAACCTAATACAACACTCTTGGATAAAATAGCATCATAGAGACGTTTTTGTATGATATATGATTATTAATACATTTTTGTTTCAGTATGGTTCCCGGCCAAAAGCACGGCTGTTTTTCCTCCCTTTCGAATAGATAGAAGTTAGAATACTCTTATGGATTTTGACCTGAAAATTATTAATGGGTGGGTTTTCGATGGAAGTGGAACGGAAGCCGTGTCTTGCAATATCGGAATCAATGGTGACTCCATTGCCGTCATCGGAGACCTCGGGGGGGCAACCGCCGAAAGAACCATCGATGCGACGGGCTACATCGTCTGCCCGGGCTTCATCGACGCACACTCGCACTCCGACACCTATCTGCTGATCGAACCCTCCGCCGCTTCCAAGATCTACCAAGGTGTCACCACCGAAATCTGCGGCAACTGCGGCGCCTCTGCCGCCCCGCTCAACGGTGACTACAAAATGCCGTCCGACTGGCTCGATAAGGACTATTCCCGGATCGGGCAGGCAGGGATGCCTGCCCCACATGTGGAGCAGGCATCCCTGCCTGCTCATCCCCCATGGAGTACCGTGGCCGACTACCGCGAGCGCTTCGCCGAGGCGCAGCCCGCCATCAACGCCGCCCTGCTGGTTGGCCATAACACGTTGCACGCCGGCATTTGCGGCTACGAACCGCGCGCCGCCACGACCGATGAAATGAAGCTGATGCGCAAAACCCTGGAGCAGGCCCTCGACGAAGGTGCCATCGGCCTCAGCTCCGGCCTCGTCTATCCGCCCGGCTCTGCCGTTCCGCGCGAGGAAATCATTGAACTGGCCAAAACCGTCGCCAAATACGACGGAATCTACACCACCCACATGCGCTCCGAATCAGATCGGCTGCTCGAAGCGATCGACGAAGCCATCGACATTGCCAAACGCGCCGGCGCGCGCCTGCAAGTCTCCCACCTCAAAGCAGCAGGCAAGCAAAACTGGCACAAGCTCGAAGCTGCGCTCGAGCGGTTGCGCAGCGGCGACCACGAGGGTCGCCCATACGGGGCTGACCGCTACCCCTACACCGCCGGATGCACCGACCTCGACATTGTCCTGCCCGACTGGGCATCGCACGGCGGGCGCGGAGCCGTGCTCGCCCGCCTGCGCGATCCGGAAACTCGGAAGAAGATCCGCAATGAGTTGACGGAAAGCCCGTCTGGACGCTGGGTCGATATCATGATCGGCTCAACGCAGTTCGAGCAATTCAAAGGGAAATACCTGCCTGAAGTCGCCAAGGTTCTCGGCATGGGCGAAGTCGAGACCCTGCTCCATCTCATCGATAAAGATGACCTGAAAACCGGCGGGATATTTTTTGGCATGTCGGAGGAAAACATGTGGCGGGTTTTGGCCGAGCCGTATGTCTCGCTCGGAACCGACGCATCGCTCCGCGCCCCGTGGGGGCCGCTCAGCCACGACCATCCGCATCCACGAGCCTACGGAAGCCATAGCAAATTCCTGCGCGCCGCACTCGACGGCCAAACCGTCCCGCTCTCCGAAGCCATCCGTAAAATGACCGCCCTGCCCGCCGAGCAGTTTGGACTCAAAAATCGAGGCCTGCTCAAAAAGGGGTGTTTCGCCGATATCACTATCTTTGATCCCAACGCCATCCGCGAAAACACCACCTACGCCAACCCGCACCAGCTTTCCGGCGGCATGCGCCATGTTGTCGTCAACGGCATCCTCTCATTTGAAAACGGCCAGCACACCCCTTGCCACGGTGGCCGATTCCTTGCCCGAAACTAAACCGCTTGCCTTGCACCGGAGTTGGACTATATTTCGATCATGCAAAAGCCCGCTTTAAACCAGACCGCCGGACTGCAAATCGTGGAATTTCCGCATGGCGGAGTGAAGGCCTATTTCATTACGGCTCAAACAACGGAATCAACCATGCAGGAGGTGTTCGACCGCGTTGCGGCCGAAATGGCGGAATACGATGCCAGGATTTCCTTCCAATACCTATTTGGCGGGCGACAGCTCTACCCCAGGGCCGTTTCGGCCATCAAAAACCTCGATTGGCCCCTGACCCTACTCCACGGCGATGCCTGCCAAGGGGAGTGTAGCATCACCGGCACCCAGTTCATTGCCCTCTCCGGCTCAGAGCTCAATCCGGTTATGGATGGCGAGCGGCTCGTCGGGAACTGGTACGACACCAACGATGCACGCTATTGCCTGCTCGGCGATATCCGCGCCGACGACCTTTCCCTTTCGCGCGAGGAACAGACCCTCGCCGTGTTCGAGAAAATGGAAACCCTGCTCCGGCAGGCCGACATGGAATTCACCGACATTGCCCGCACCTGGATCTACCTCAACGACCTGCTCGAGTGGTACGCCGAATTCAACGCCGTGCGTACCCGGTTCTTCGAGGAACGCGGTGTTTTTGAAAAGATGGTTCCGGCGAGTACCGGAATCGGCGCAGGTTCCGCCGCCGGGGAAGCGATGGTTTGCGCACTGCTAGCGGTAAAGCCGAAGCATGAGGGCGTAAAGGTATTCGCCGTCCCATCTCCGCTACAGTGCCCGGCACTTGACTACAAAAGCTCATTCGCCCGCGCCGTGGAGATCGATCAGCCCGGTTCACGCCTGCTGAGTATCTCCGGCACTGCCAGCATCGAACCCGGCGGAAAAACCGCCCATGTCGGCGATTGCGAAAAGCAGATTGAATTGACGATGGAAGTCGTACATGGAATCCTCACGTCACGCGGCATGGACTGGCAGGACACCGCCCGCGCCATTGTCTATCTAAAGGATATCAATGACGCATTCCTGCTTGAAAAATACTGCACCGAACACCACCTGCCCGAGCTGCCCGTTGCTATCTCTCACGCGGATGTCTGCCGCCACGATCTGCTCTTTGAAATCGAGCTTGATGCCGTGAAAGCAGACTGACGCGATTCCACCGCCGACCCTCCCGTCACCTTACATATACCCAAATAACTACATTATGCGCATATGCGCATAATGTAGTTATTAGACACGGCGGAACACTAGTTCCAACGATTTGTTGCCCCCCGAAAAAAACTTTCCTATAAGTTGGTGAACTGCTTAGATGCGCAGCCAATCAAGCAAACGGTGAGAGCAAGGTTTGCATAATCAGGAGGAACCCAATGGGAATCATTGATGCTACCGTATTCTTTGCCTTTGTGGCCGCAGTATTGTTTATCGGGCTCTATAAATCAAAAGGGGAAGATACGCATGGCGAAGACGGGGCGACGGACTACTTTCTCGCCGGGCGCGGACTGAGCTGGTGGCTGATCGGCTTTTCGCTGATCGCAGCCAATATTTCGGCTGAACAGTTTGTCGGCATGTCGGGACAGGGTGCCGGATTCGAAGGACTGTCTGTTTCGAGTTGGGAATGGATCGCGGCCATCACACTGGTTGTGGTTGCCTTTGTACTTCTGCCCTACTTCCTGCGCTCTGGCATCACCACGATTCCGGAATTTCTGGAAATGCGCTACAACCACTGGGCGCGGCTGTTCATGACGCTTTCGATGATGTTGATTCTCATCGGCGTTAGCCTGATCGGCATCATCTACGCCGGCGCACTCACCATGAAAGAGCTGATGTCCTCCTACGATGTCACCGTGTCGTTGACGGGGGCCTGCTGGGCGCTGGGCGCCATGGCGGCGATCTATGTTGCGGTCGGCGGGCTGAAGGCTTGCGCGTGGGCCGACCTGCTCCAAGGCTCCGCCCTGATTGTCGGCGGCGGCATTATTACCTACTTCGCTTTCGCCGCGCTCGGTGGAGCGAATGTGGCCGAACTGGTTACCTCGACCGGGGCGGCGGCGACGGTTGAGCAAGGCACCAACGTTGTGGAAAAGTTCAACACGCTTAACGAATCCGCCATGCATATGGGGAGCAACCCCTCGATGCCTTGGGGCATCCTGATCATCGGCATCTGGATTCCAAACTTCTACTACTGGGGTCTCAACCAATACATCACCCAGCGCATCCTTGGTTCCGCCTCCCTCGCGGAAGGCCAAAAGGGTCTGGTGCTCGCCGCGGGACTGAAGCTGATCGTTCCGTTTCTCATCGTCATTCCCGGCATCATTGCATTCAACCTCTATAGCAAGGATATGGAAAAGAGCGCCGGCGACCATCTGGCGGCCTATGAGCAGGCCGCCACCAATCCGGCGACCGACAAGGTCTTCGAAGTCGATCAGAAGTGGGCTGTGGCGAATCCCGAAAAGGCGCTGGAAATTGAAAACTTCAACGCTTCTGTCACAACACGCGTTGGCGAAGATTTGGTTGAAACCGTTAAACTCAAACCCTACAAATACGACTCGGCGCTGGGGTTGTTGATCACACGCCTCATTCCGCAAAACAAAGGATTTCTCGGTTTTGTGATCGCCGCGCTTCTCGGAGCAATCGTGTCGTCGCTGGCCGCCGTACTCAACGCGGCCTCCACGCTCCTGACCATGGATGTGTACCAACGCTATATCGACAAATCGGCTACGCCGTTCAAGCTCGTTACCATGGGACGCATCTTCATCGGCGTTTTTGTGGTGATCGGCTGCGTGGTTGCCCCCATGCTGGTGAACAACAAGAGCGTCTTTGAATTTATCCAGAAATTCCAGGGCTATGTTTCCACCGGTATTCTGGCCGTGTTCATCTACGGCCTGATCAATCGCACTTCCGGCCAGTGGGCGGGCGTCATCGGCCTGATCGCCAACCCGATCATCTACGGTATTCTGACGCTTCTGATGTTCCCGGAGCTGCATTATCTCTACAGCATGTCCATCTCGTTGGGTTTGGTGCTGCTCATCATGTTCGTCTACGGGCTGGTCAGCCGGCAAGAGAAGGTCGTATTCGCAACCAATACCACAATGAACCTGACCCCCTCCAAGGGAGCCTTGGTGTGGGGGCTTGGTGTTTGTGCGCTCACCGTGGCCCTCTACGTTGTCTTTTGGTAGTCCGCTGATACTCTTTACCAAAACATATAGGCATAAAGAGACCGCTTAACCCGAAGGGCCATGAGCAACGCGAAATGATAATTTGTGAAGCAAATAACGAAGTGGTTCACGCGGTGCCGTACGAGCGGAATCCATTCATGCGGACAACGCTTCACTCGCGTAAACGTTCCTACACCCAGTGGGTGAAGAAATTGCAAGGTCGCTAATGATTCAGGGAAAGAGTTCATTGGGTGGAGGTTGTTGTTGACTCGTTTTCCGTTCCTGTACAAAATGCCCCGGCAAAAGGATGCAAAAGATGAGCCAAAACAAATACATAGCCGACTTTATGAAAACCTTCCCCCACGAAGGGCTTACTTTCGACGACGTGTCGTTGATCACCCAATATGCGGATTTCCTGCCGGGCGATAGCGATATCTACTCAAAGCTAACCCGCAACGTGGGCGTGAAGATCCCCTTCCTCAGCGCGGCAATGGATACGGTGACCGAAGCGCAAATGGCGATTTCCATGGCGATGCTCGGTGGAATTGGCGTCATCCACAAAAACCTCGACCCCGAAGTGCAGGCGCAGCACGTCAGCCGCGTGAAGCACCACCTCAACGGCCTCATCACCGACCCGATTACCTTCAACGTCAACGATACGCTTGAAACGATTGCCATCTGCAAGGCTGAAAAAGGCTACAACTTCAACGGCTTCCCCATCCTCGACGACAGCAAGCTCGTCGGCATCCTCACCTCCAAGGATATCCGCTTTTCCCGCTCCAAACGCGCCAAGGTCACCGACATCATGACCGCCATCACCATCACCGCCAAGCCGGACACCAGCCTGCGCGAAGCCTACGACCTCATGCAGCAGCACAAAATCGGCAAGCTGCCGCTGATCGAAAATGGGAAGCTCGTCGGCCTCTACAGCTATGCCGACGTCCGCCGCCTGATCGAAAACGAGGAGCCGCTCTTCAACCGCGACGACAAATACCGCCTGCGCGTCGCCGCCGCCGTCGGGCCGGGCGACTACGAGCGCGCGGAAATCCTTAACGAAAATGAAGTCGACGTACTGGTGGTCGATACCGCGCACGGCCATTCAAAAGGGGTGATCGAAATGGTTTCGTGGGTGAAGGACAAGTTTTCCCATATCGACGTGATCGGCGGCAACATTGCCACCGGCGAGGCCGCCCTCGCCCTGCGCGATGCTGGAGCGGACGCGGTCAAGGTGGGCATTGGCCCGGGATCGATCTGCACCACCCGCATCGTGGCCGGCGTCGGCATCCCGCAAATCTCCGCGATCCATGCCGCCGCCAGCGCGCTCAAGGGCGAGATCCCCGTCATTGCCGACGGCGGCATACGCAACTCCGGCGACATTGCCAAGGCGCTCGTGGCCGGAGCCGACAGCGTTATGATGGGCTCCGTACTCGCTGGCACCGAGGAAAGCCCCGGCGAAAAGATTATCTACGAAGGCCGCCAGTTTGTGATCTACCGCGGCATGGGCAGCCTCGATGCCATGAAGTCGCGCGAAGGCAGTCGCCAACGCTATGGCCTGAGCAACGACGACGATCTCGTTCCGCAGGGTATCGAAGGCATGGTTCCATTCGCCGGAACCGTCAACAAGGTAATGAAGCAATACTGTGGTGGCCTACAGGCCAGCCTCGGCTACTGCGGAACCCGCAATATTGCCGAACTCAAAAAAAGCGGCCAGTTCGTGCGCGTGTCCGCCGCCGGGGCAACCGAGGCCCACGCCCACGACATAAAAATCACCAAGGAGGCCCCGAACTACCGGAGGTAGGCTGCGTGAGGCGTGAAAAGTGAGGCGTGATCACGGATCAATCGTCACGTCTCACGCATGGAAACAGCCACCCTGCGGGCTTGCGAATTTCGGTGAAGCAGAGTAGATACGGGTTATGCAAATCGCTTTTCCAGACGAACTTGGCAAGGGACTGAACCTTACCCCCGAAACAACCCGTATCGGCTTGGCGATTGGCCTTTATGCCGAACGACGGATCACGCTAGGTCGAGCCGCTGGAATAGCAGACATGGCACAGGCGGCCTTCCTCCGCAAACTCGGCGAACTGCGCATCCCCATGCACTACGACCTCCCCGAACTCGAAGAAGACCTTCTGGTTATGAGAGAAACTGAATGATTGTTGTCAGCGACACCTCTCCGATCATCGCAAAAAAGAAAGGGCTGGTTGCATCCATGCGCGATCTAATCGACCGATTGGAGACCGAAGTCGGTTTCTATCTATCCCGCCAAGTCAAAGAAAAAGTCCTCGCTGTCGCCGGGGAATAATTGGCGCAATTCCACCTGCTCCCTGAGAAAGTAGGGCAAGCGTCTCGCTTGCCCGTTGCCGCAGGATCGGGTCGTTTTCGTAGACGACGGTGATCTTTCGTTCCTCAAGAATCGCTTCGCGGCCAGCTTCGTTCAGAAAGAACACAGCGCGTTTTTACCCGTTGCAAAGCTGGATTCATCGCACAAGCCCAACCCAAACGGAGCAGAATGCTCCGTCTACGACCGCGCACCCAGAAAGTAGCGCAAGCGTCCCGCTTGTCTGTTGCGGAACTACATACCTTTTCAATAGACCAAATATATTTCGTGTCATTCGTGTGTTTCGTGGTTCCCGCTTTTACGGCATAGTGCGGAAGAAGTTTAACCCACGGAAAACCGATGAAAGCCGCACTCATACAAATGAACCCGACGGTCGGTGCGCTCGAAGCCAATACCGACCGTATCGTTTCCGATGCGTGGAAAGTGTTCACCGAAGGCGCGCGGCTGATCATTTTCCCGGAGCTGGCCATCTCCGGCTACCCGCCCGAAGACCTAATCCTGAAAGACCATTTCTGCGACAACTGCGGTGTACAGCTCCAACGGCTGGAAAAGGAACTTCCGCCGGAAGCGACGGTGGTGGTTGGCACTCCCGTTTCCAAGGATGGGAAAAAATATAACGCGGCTGTGGTTTTCAAAGATTCTAAATCCGTTGGCGAATACCATAAAATGCTACTCCCCAACTATGGCGTGTTTGACGAAAAGCGCCTGTTTAAACCTGGAACCGAACCCTTTGTTTTCGAGCTTGAGGGTCAAACCGCTGCCATCCACATTTGTGAAGATTCGTGGGATCCCGACGG
>DAOUQA010000195.1 GCA_030625905.1 Kiritimatiellales bacterium
GCCCATGCGAGTAGCAACGGTATTGTGATGATCGCGCCGAGGTGGGTGATCAGCAACGTGGCGGCGATAAAGTCCGAATCACCATCGAACCGTTCGCTGAATACGAGGCTGGCCACCGCCGCCGGCATGACCGCCACCACCGCCAAAATTCCATAGGCCCTCTCGTTCATTGGAATCAGCTTTAGCAACAGGATGAAAACCACCGGCGTGACCACCAGCCGCAGTGCCGAAACAATCCAGACCTGCCTGTCGAAGGCGGCGCGTACATCCAAAACGGCGATGCGACTACCCGAAACAATCATGGAAACCGCTATCGTGGCCTTGCCAACGGTCTCCGCGCCGAAATGGAGCAAGCCCAATAGCTGGTGTCTAAGATCGGTGAAAAATACGGTATCGGGCTGCTCTGGTTGAAGCAGGTCGCGTACACAGACCCAGCCGATCGAAAAGAGCAACGCAATCAGCGGCGGGCCAAACATCATCCGGATCCCATCCGACAGCTTGCTCGATCGGTTGAACAGGAATACGCCCACCGTCCAGATCGTCAGTTCGAAGCCCATCGACGCGAACACCAGCAATGCCACCCCCTCCTCGCCCCATAGCAGCATCACCAGCGGAAGCGGAAGGAAAAGATAGTTGTTGATCGTGCTCTGGAACAGAAACGCATTTGCCCGTTGCTGGTTGATCCCCTTTAGGCAACGCAGGGCAATCAGTCCGAGCAGCAGCCCGGTTCCAGCAATCGCTACAGCCATTACCGGCATGATCCAATTCGCCGCCAGTTCCTGCGCATTCAGCCGGGTTATCGACGAAAAGATCAGGCAAGGGTAGATCACCGAAACCAGCACCCGTGCCAGCTCGCTTGTTCCGGTCGCACTCACCAACCCGCGTTTGCGCGCCCCATAGCCCACCGCCATCAGCGCCAGAACGAATAAAACCTGCAAGGCATAGTCCATTGATTTTTCTCCAAAGGTCGGAACAATGGAATAATGGATTGGAAGTTCCAACTGCAATTTTTAAACAGTCGGGGAGCAAATCTTTCCGGCTACGGAAACCCCGGCTAAGGGATTGGAACTTTTTCCCCTTTACCGCTTGCACCACTATTACGGTGTGGGTATCTTCCCAATCCTATTTTCTCTGCGCTCGGGTGGTGAAATTGGTAGACACGCAAGGTTGAGGGCCTTGTGGGCATCATAGCCCGTGCGAGTTCGAATCTCGCCCCGAGCACCAATTTTTGGCTCTCCCTCAAGAATGGGGGCAGGCCGTTATCTTTTCCACCCGTGTTTTGCAGTACCTACCATTGACACAACCGGTTCCGGAGGAACCAACATGGACGGTACTCTCCTCGAGAAACAAGAGGACGATACAGAATTCCCAAGGAATGGGAAAAAGACTATGCTGGCAGAGATGAAAACAGATAACGAAAGCCCCTATGCAGCTGAAGAGGAACTGGCTCATTCCATCACGCACGGCATCGGCTTTTTTGTCGGCATCGCCGTGCTGGTGTTGCTCGTTGTTTTTTCCAGTCTTCGGAAAGGGGCGTGGGAGGTGGTCAGTTGTTCAATCTACGGCGCCACCTTCATCATGCTCTATTTGGGATCCACCCTCTACCACTCGGCACGGAAACCGCGCACCAAGCGGGTGCTGAAGATTATCGATCATTCCGCCATCTACCTGCTCATTGCCGGAACCTACACGCCTTATGCTCTCGCCCCGTTGCGTGGCGCGTTGGGCTGGACGATTTTTGGCGTCATTTGGGGATGCGCGCTGTTCGGTATCTTCTTCAAGGTCTTTTTCACGGGGCGCTTCAAGGCGGTCTCGCTAATAAGCTATCTCTTCATGGGCTGGTTCTGCGTGATTGCGGTCAAGCCGCTGTACCGTGAACTGAGCACTCCCGGCTTCGTCTTGTTTGTCGCAGGAGGGCTTTGCTATTCCGTCGGTGCCGTTTTCTATGCCTGGAAATCGCTCAAATGGTCACATACCGTCTGGCATCTCTTCGTCCTCGCAGGAAGCCTTTGCCACTTTTTCAGCATCCTTTTCGGAATCGCATTGTAATCCGGTGGCGGGATACGTAAGAATCCAAGCTTCAATTTAATGCCATTTACAAAAATCTCTAGGTACTAAGCCTCGATATCGAGGTGTAGAGAAGGTTTACGCGAGCGAAGCGAGTGAAACGTTGCCTCTGGGGCTAATCCTCCGAAGCACCGCTTCCTTTCAGGTAAGCAGTCTCTACACCGTTATGCCAATATGTTTTGGTAAATGGGATTTCAACCCAAGGGATGAGGACGATGAACGTAAAGATTAAACGCGCGCTGCTGAGCGTATCCGACAAGGCAGGCATTATCGATTTTGCCCGCAATCTGCATGAAATGGGAGTGGAGTTGCTCTCCACCGGCGGAACCGCCCAGGCCATCCGTGAAGCCGGGGTTCCCGTCAAGGATGTCTCCGAATTCACCGGCTTTCCCGAAATGCTCGATGGCCGCGTCAAGACCCTCACTCCGCAGGTGCACGCGGGAATCCTATACATGCGCGACAACCCCGAGCATGTCAAGACCATGGAGGAGTTTGAACTGGGGCAGATCGACCTTGTATGCGTCAACCTCTATCCCTTCGAAGAAACGATTGCCAAGGAAGGCGTTTCCCTGCCCGAAGCCATAGAACAAATCGACATCGGCGGCCCTACCATGATCCGCTCTGCCGCCAAGAATATGCACGATGTCACGGTGGTCACCGATCCGGCCGACTACGCCCGCGTAGTTTCGGAAATGAAAGGAAACGACGGAGCCACTACCGAGGAGTTCCGTTTTCTCCTCGGTCAGAAGGTGTTTGCCCGTGCCGCTGAATACAATGCCGCCATCGCCACCTACCTTGCCGAGCAGGTCGCCGAGCACAAACTCGCCAAGCCGTTCGTCAAGGCCTACTCCGACGGCACGGAATTGCGCTACGGCGAAAATTCCCACCAAAATGCCTGGCTCTACACCGATGCCGACTCTCGCGAAGCCTCCATTGCCCTCACCGAAGTCCTGCATGGCAAGGAAATGAGCTATAACAATTATGTCGATGGCGACGGTGCGCTCGAGGCCGTCAAGGCCCTCTCCGGAAAGCCCGGCGTCTCCGTCATCAAGCACACCAACCCCTGCGGCTACGCCACCGGCGAAACCCTCGCCGAAGCCTTCGAGGCCGCTTGGACGGGCGACCCCATCTCCGCCTTCGGTTCCGTCATCGCCGTCACCCAAATGATCGATCTCGAAACCGCGCAATGCCTCGATGGCCGCTTCATCGAAGCCATCATTGCCCCCGGCTATGCCGAGGATGCGCTTGAGCATTTAATGAAGAAAAAGAATCTGCGCATCCTCAAGCTCAAAAAGCCCATGGGCAAGGCGCTGCCGCAACGCATGGTCAAACAGATCAACGGTGGCTTGCTTGTTCAGGATATTGATACCGAAATCCTCGAAAAATGGGAAGTCCCCACCAAGAAGCCGTTCGATGACTCCAGGAAGGAGCTCGCCCTCTTCGGCATCTCCGCCGCCAAGCACACCAAGTCCAACGCCATCGTGCTGGTGCAGGAATACAAGCCCGGTCAATTCCGCGTCCTCGGCATGGGTGCCGGACAGCCCAACCGCGTCGATGCGTTGCGCAAGCTCTCCGTCACCAAGGCCGTTGAAAACCTCAAGGCCGAGAACCCCGACATTACCGAGCAGGAAATCCAGGCCATCATCGGCGAATGCGTATTCGTCTCCGAGGCGTTCTTCCCGTTTGCCGACAGTATCGATGCCGCCAACGAAATGGGGGCCAAATTCATCGTCCAGCCCGGCGGCTCCATCCGCGACGACGAAGTCATCGCCGCCTGCAACAAACATGGCATCGCCATGGCGCTAACCGGCATGCGGCACTTCAAGCACTAGAATGTAGACGCGGTTCCAACCGCATTAAAGTGGAGATAGGACGGATCGGACTGATTCGTCCTATTTCTTTTTATGGGTTGCATCTG
>DAOUQA010000060.1 GCA_030625905.1 Kiritimatiellales bacterium
GCCGGCCTCCTGCCGGCTCCGCCGATAGGCTCGTGCGTGGAGCCCGCAAGATGCGGGCTCCATCAGAATGGAAGCACGCACTACACCGGTGTAGGTTTAGCCAGAGGGTTTGCAAATTCCTCTGCTTTCATAACCTTTGATCTCCTTTTTCCTGGAGCGCCGAACCGAAATGATTTGGATGTTATCCTCCCGATAGGTGATACACCAGAGACGGAAAAGTCGCTAACGATTGAGGATAAATATGCAGAAAAGATCTTTGGATGGGCGGGAATGCGGAGACTAAATTCCCGCACCTGCCTTCTTGTCTTCATGCCAGCCAGTCGCTATGTTCTGCGCTTTCCAAGAGGGGTATGTAGTTCCGCCTTTAGGCGGCTCTGCGTACGGCTCGTCAGGACTGACCGCCTGAAGGCGGAACTACGAACTTTTTTTAGAAAGGCCAACCATGTTTTCAGCAATTTCCAGCAAAGTTAGTTTTCCGGGGATGGAGGAGGAGGTACTCAAGCTCTGGAAGGAGCAGGATACCTTCAAGAAGTCGCTCGAAATCCGCAAGGGCGGCAAGGAGTTTGTCTTTTACGATGGCCCGCCGTTCGCCACCGGACTGCCGCACTATGGCCATCTACTGGCCGGAACGATTAAGGACATTATTCCGCGCTACCAGGCGATGCGGGGTCACTATGTCTCGCGCCGCTTTGGCTGGGACTGCCACGGCCTGCCGATCGAAGCGCTGGCGCAGGAGGCGCTCGGTCTCGCGGGTGCGCCCGCCATCCAGGAGGCGGGCGTGGATGTCTTCAACGAGCAGTGCCGCTCGATGGTGACCACCTATGTGGAGGAGTGGGAAAAGACCGTGACGCGCATGGGTCGTTGGGTCGATTTTGAAAACGATTATAAGACCATGGATAAAACCTTCATGGAGACGATTTGGTGGGTCTTTTCCCAGCTTTGGGAGCAGGGGCGCATCTACAAGGCGCATCGCATCATGCCCTACAGCTGGAAGCTCAACACACCGCTCTCCAACTTCGAGGCGGGGCGCAACTATCAGGATGTGCAGGATCCAGCCGTCACCGTCCGCGTCAAACTGCTTGATTTTGAGTTCGAGCATGCCAGTGCGCTAATCTGGACGACGACACCGTGGACGCTGCCGGGCAACCTGGCGATCTGCACCGGGCCGGAGATCGACTATGTCGCCATCAAGGACAAGGAAACCCACGAGGTATTCGTGCTGGCGCAGGCGCGCGTTTCGGCCTACTACAAGGCGGAAGAGGAGTATGAAATCCTTAAATCCTTTAAGGGAGCCGACCTCAAAGGGCTGAAATACGAACCCATCTTCGACTTTTTCGAGGACAACCCCAATTCATTCCAGATCCTGATCGACGATTTTGTTTCGACCGAGGAGGGCACGGGAATTGTGCACATGGCGCCGGCCTACGGCGAGGATGACTACCGCATCTGCCGGGCGAAGGAGATCCCGCTGGTCGATCCGCTTGACGAGGACTGCAAGTTCACCAAGCTCGCGCCCGACTACGAAGGCCAGTTTTGCAAGGATGCCGACAAGGCGATCATCAAGGCGCTCAAGCATGGTGGCAAGCTGATCCACCAGAGTACGATCCAGCACAGCTATCCCTTCTGCGAGCGCACCGACACGCCGCTGATCTACCGCGCCATCGATGCGTGGTATGTGAAGGTGGAGGATCTGCGCGAGCGGATGCTCAAGAACAACGCGGGCGTTCACTGGATGCCGGATCATGTCGGCGAAAAGCGTTTTGCCAACTGGCTGGCCGACGCCAGGGACTGGAACATTAGCCGCAACCGCTTCTGGGGTTCGTGCATTCCGGTGTGGGTCAACGTCGATGACCAGGACGACATGATCTGCATTTCGTCCGTCGAGCAGTTGGAGGAGCTTTCCGGGCAAAAGGTCGCGGATCTGCATAAGCACCACGTCGACAACGTGGTCATCGAAAAGGACGGCAAGACCTACAAACGCACGCCGGAGGTGCTTGACTGCTGGTTCGAGTCGGGTTCGATGCCTTACGCCCAAAACCACTATCCCTTTGAGAACAAAGAGCATTTCGAGGCCAACTTCCCGGCGGACTTCATTGCCGAGGGGCTGGATCAGACCCGTGGCTGGTTCTATACGCTGATGGTGCTCTCGACCGCGCTGTTCGACAAACCCGCCTTCAAGAATGTCGTGGTGAATGGAATGGTGTTGGCCGAGGATGGCTTGAAGATGAGCAAACGGCTCAAGAACTATCCCGACCCGATCCACGTGATCAACGAATACGGTGCCGATGCGCTGCGCCTCTACATGATCTATTCGCCGGTGGTGCGCGCCGAATCGCTGCGCCTTTCGGAAGAGGGGGTGAAGCATTCGCTCCGCCACCTGATACTGCCATGGTGGAACGCCTACAGCTTCTTCATCACCTACGCCAATATTGACGGCTGGACACCGGAGCAGTCCGTTCCGGAGCGCGACAACCTGATGGATCGCTGGATCCAGAGTTCGCTGGCCCGGCTGGAGCAGGAGGTGACCGATGCGATGGATCGCTACGACCTGCAGGCCTCCGTCCGTCCGTTCGTACAATTTATCGAAGATCTGACCAACTGGTATATCCGCCGCTCGCGCCGCCGGTTCTGGAAGAGCGAGGACGATACCGACAAGATGCAGGCCTACTCGACCTTGTACGACGTGCTGCTGGGCCTCTCGAAAATCGCCGCACCGTTCACGCCCTTCATCTCCGAGACCATCTACCAAAACCTGCGTAAGGGCATCCCTAGTGGGCACCCCGAGATGCCCGAATCCGTCCACCTCTGCGACTTCCCGACCGCCGCCGACGCCAAGCGCGACGAAGTGCTCGAAGGCCAGATGGCCGTCGTGATGAGTGCCGTGGAGCAGGGGCGTGCATTGCGCGCGGAATACAAGCTGAAGAACCGCCAGCCACTCGCCAAGATGCATGTGGTGTGCGACGACGAAGAACTGCTCGCCAATATCCAGGAATTGGAATCCTTGATCTCCGACGAGCTGAATGTTCGCGAAGTGGAATTCTCGACCGACTCCTCGGAGCTGGCCACGGTTCAGGCCAAGCCCAACTTCAAGCAGCTCGGTCCCAAGCTCGGTCCGTTGATGAAAAAGGCGGTTCCGCTGATCAATAGCCTATCCGACGAGCAGATTTCCGCGATTTCGGGCGGCGAGGCCGTCGAGGTTGAGCTGGACGGGAAGAGCATTGAATTGACCACCAGCGACATCGAGGTGGTGCGCAACCCGAAGGAGGGGCTGGCGGTTAGCGCGGAGGGTTCACTGGTCGTTGGCCTCGATACGCAACTCAACGACGGCCTGCTTACGGAAGGGCTGGCACGTGAGTTTGTCCATACCATCCAGAACATGCGCAAGGAGATGGAGCTGGAGGTCACACAGCGCATACATATTGCATTTAGCGGCGATGAAGCGGTTGGCACGGCAGTTGCTTACTATCTCGATTATATCAAGTCGGAGACGCTTGCTCTTTCCTGCAAGACGGGAGTGCCGGATGGGGAGAACGGAACCGAGTGGATACTGAATGGGTATCCATGCACGTTGTTCATTTCAGCCGCCAAATAATGGAGAGAGAAGATGTCCGCTAAGAAAACTACGAAAAAAGCCCCCGCCAAGAAAGTGGTCGCGAAAAAAACATCAGCCAATCCGTCTTCGCGCAAGGCTTCGGCAAGACAAGGAAAGGGGGTAGCGAAGAAGACCCCAGCCAAAAAGTCTCCCGCGAAGAAGACCCCCGCCAAGAAGACCCCGGCCAAGAAGGCTCCGGCCAAGAAGGCACCCGCCAAGAAAGCCTCGGCGAAAAAGGCTCCGGTAAAAAAAGTGCCCGCTAGGAAAGCCCCCGCAAAAAAGGCTACCACCAAGAAGAAGGCTCCGGCAAAAAAGGCATCCGCCAAGAAAGCTCCAGTCAATCCGCCTTCTCGCAAAGCTACGGCGCGACAAGGAAAGGCTGTTGCTGAAATAATCCCAACAAAGAAAATAGAGACCGAAGAAATGGTGGATACACCGGTCGCGATCCAGCAGGTTCCCGGCCATGCCCCGATCCCATTGGTTGTAGAAACCGAACAAGACAAGCGTTCCACCATTTGGGATCTTCGCGGGAAACTGCGCCGGTTGTGCCATTCTTTTGCGGAAGTAGTTGCAGAAATATCAGGACAAATGACATATCGGAGTCAGTATATCTCTGCGAGCTTCCAGCCGAGACCCTCGAAAATTCAGGTTTCAAACAGTTCTTTCGACCTGCTGTCGAAAAATGATGTGACGCTGTCTGTTTCACCTGCTGAATAATCAGTGGATATGTAGGTTGACAGGGGGGTGGTCAGATGATAAATACGCAACCCTTTAATCCGAATCGGATCAATTTTTGGACTGGAGAGACTGCAAAAATGGCTACAAAGAAAACAGCAAAGAAGGCCTCCGTGAAAAAGGCCGCCACCAAGAAGAAACCTGAGTCCGCCTCCACCATCGCCGTATCTGGTGGGACCCCGTTGAGCGGAAAGATTGCAAGGAACAAGCACTTCAAGATCAAGCAACTTCGGGATCAGCTCAACCGCTTGCTGTTGTTGCGCGAGCGCGTTTCTGGTGAAATTTCCTCCATCTCCCGCGATTCGCTCAGCCAGACTGAGCGTGATCCGTCCCTCTCCGACCAGGGCACCGACACCTTCGACCGCGAGTTTGCGCTCAACCAGCTCAGCTCCGAGCAGGATGTGCTGTTTGAGATCGATGCCGCGATCCGCCGCCTTGAAGAAGGCTCCTACGGCATCTGCGAAATTAGTGGCGAACCAATCAACATCGAACGTTTGCAGGCCCTGCCCTACGTGCGCTACACCATTGGTACGCAATCCGAGCTCGAAAAAGGCAACACCACCTATCGCCCGTTCGGTTCGACGATCCGCGGCTAGCCCGCTGGGGAGGGAACACAATGTTTGTGCTTCTGCTTGGACTGGTTGTTGTTCTGTTGGATCAACTTACCAAGCAATGGATACGCTCCGCCTTCGTCTACGGCGAATCGCGACCCGTCATTGAGGGCTTCTTCAACCTGACCTATGTCCGCAACGACGGTGCCGCATGGAATATTCTCAGCGGGCATGGCCTTGTTTTGATCCTTATTTCCGTTGCCGTTCTTGCGCTGCTTGTCATCTATCGCCATTCCTTCCTTCAGGAGAAGTTTTGGCACAAGATCCTGCTGGGCCTGATGGTCGGAGGCATCGTCGGCAACCTGATCGACCGTATTCGCTTTGGCTGGGTCACCGACTTTCTCGACTTTCAATTTGGCACGTACCACTATCCCTCCTTCAACGTCGCCGACTCCGCCATCTGCATCGCCGTCGGCCTCTACATCCTCACCAACCTCTTGCAAAAGAAAGAGCAGGAACAACAGAATAATTAGGACAGAATAATTCAGGATCGGGTAATCATTCTGTCCTAATTATTCTGTTACTCTTTGCCAATGAATGGTTCTGCATATTTTCTAGTTGGCCCGACAGCCTCCGGCAAGAGCGCAGTGGCGCAGCATATTGCCGAGCGCGAAGGGCAGCTGATTGTTTCCGCAGATTCCATGAATCTTTACCGCGGTATGGACATTGGTACCGCCAAACCCTCTGCCGCCGAACGGGAAAAGGTGGACTATGCCGGTATCGATCTCGCTGAACCGTCCGAAAAATTCAGTGTCGCCAACTATCTGAACACTGTGCGGCACGCTTTTGAGTCAGATCGCGAAATCATCGTTTCGGGTGGAACCGGCCTCTACATCAAATGTCTTACCGAAGGCTTCGACGACGTACCGCCCGAAAACGAGGAATTGCGCACCGAACTTGAAGTCCTTGATTTCCAGGCCTTGGAGAAGCGCGCAAAGGAAGAGGCGACTGATCTCTACAGCCGACTCACCGCTGACGACCGACGGAATCCGCGCCGCCTCATTCGCATTCTCGAACGTACCGCCGCCGGCTCGGCGGCTTCGGCAGGGCAGGCGAGCCGCCTGCGATACGGGACTTGGAATTCCAAACCCAAACCAATCCTTGTCGGCCTGCATGTCGGGCGCGAGGTACTGCACAGGCGCATCGAGCAGCGCGTCGGGAAAATGTATGCGGCCGGTCTGCTCGAAGAAGCTGCGGAACTTGTGAAACGGGCGCTCTCGCCCACCGCGTTGCAGGCGATCGGCTACGCCGAGGCCTTCGCCGTGCTTAGAAACGAAATGACGATTGAAGTGGCCAAGGAAAAAACCGTCATCCGCACCCGTCAGCTCGCCAAGCGCCAAATGACTTGGTTCCGCAACCAGCTCAACGTCGAATGGATCGACGTCCCTCACGGGACTCCGGTTGAGGAAGTCGCCAAAGAGGTGTTGGCTCTTTGGGAGCGGCTTGGTAAAACACCTGTTGTTTTGTGAGTGGGAGAGTGGGCGAATCGGAGAAGGGGCGAGTTATGGGCGAACGTATTCGAAGTCATCGTGATTTAAAAGTTTACCAGAACGCGCGGAAAGCAGCCATGGAGATATTTGAGCTGTCAAAGTCGTTTCCCCCCGAAGAAAAGTTTTCTTTGACGGATCAAGGGCGTCGTTCTTCTCGTTCTGTTGGCAAAGCCATCATCGAAGCAATTTCCCTGTCCCCGATTCACCCCCTCTCCCCCTCAATCCTGAAGACATGGAATTATTAGAGACACAGAATACCGATATCGAAACCGTCCTGCTGGTCGGGGTGCTGGTTCGCGGCGAGGAGGAGTGGCGCGTCAAGGATACCATGGACGAACTCGCGCAGTTGGTGGAAAGCGCGGGGGCAACCGTGGCCGGTCGCTTTCTTTGCCGCCAGCAAAAGATTAAGGCCGGGCACTACATTGGCACCGGCAAGGCCGAGGAGATTGCCGACTGGATCAAGGAAACCCCGGTTTCGATGGTGGTGTTCGACGATGATCTGACACCCGCCCAGGGCCGCAACCTTGAGAATGTATTGGAGGTGCGCGTGCTGGATCGCACCCAGCTCATTCTCGATATCTTTGCGCAGCGCGCCCAGACCAAGGAAGGGTGTCTTCAAGTCGAGCTGGCGCAGCATCAATACCTGCTTCCGCGCCTGCGTCGCATGTGGACGCACTTGGAGCGCCAGAAGGGCGGTATCGGCCTGCGCGGTCCCGGCGAAACCCAGCTCGAAATGGACCGTCGCCGCATCGAGGAGCTGATCCGCACCATCAAACGCGACCTCGAACTGGTACGCACCCGCCGCGCGGAGCAGCGCCGCGGCCGCAAACGCCATGGCTGGGCGCTGGTGTCGATCGTCGGCTACACGAATGCGGGGAAGTCTACCTTGCTCAATCGCCTTTCCGGTGCGGAGATCCTTGTCGAAGACCAGCTTTTCGCGACGCTTGACCCGACGACGCGGCAGGTGGATCTGCCCAACCACGAGCCGGCTTTGATGACCGATACGGTGGGCTTTATCCAGAAGCTGCCGCACCATTTGGTCGATTCGTTCAAGGCCACGCTCGAAGAAGTGGTGGAGGCCGACCTGATCGTGCATGTGGTCGATGCCTCCCATCCGCAGGTTGATACGCAAATCGATGCGGTGCATACCGTGCTCGACGAGATCAGTGCGCTTGAAAAGCCGATGCTTTATGTCTTCAACAAGATCGACAACGAAAAGGGGCGCAATACCGCAAAGCGGCTGGCGCGGTTGCACCCGAGGTCGGTGGCGGTTTCCGCATTGACAGGAGAGGGGATCGACCTGCTCTATGACGAGCTGGCCGACTGCCTGAAGGGGCGCAAGGTCGAGTTGCGGCTTTCCGTTCCGCTCAGCGAAGGCAAGTTGCTCGCCACCCTGCAAAAGTCGGCCTCGATCCTGGAGCAGGAATACGAAGGCTCCAACGCCGATCTGCTTGTCCGCGTCTCCCCGCAAATCGCCGCCCAGTGCAAGGCGTTTGTGGTAGGGGAAACCGGCACGTAGTGTCGCCCGGTAGCGCCGCCACTATGTGGTGGCTTTCGGGGGAAGGGGGTTCATGGACAGGGTTGACGTTTTAAAGGCGGTGCTGGCAGAGATGGAGAGGGAGCTGCGGCGGGGGCGACGCATGGGGAGGCGCGGGCGGAGACAAAGTGGGATACGTGCGGGCTCGGAGGGGAAAATCCTGCGGGGTCAATAGCGTTTTCCTGGGGCTGGAAGGGAGCGTAAAAGGGCGGAAAACTATGCTTTACATGGAGTGGGGTGGTGGATATAGTTCCGCGCTTACTTAAGGAACAGAAGCAATAAAACAAGGAGTCCACACGTGGATCAGGCAGTAAAAGCGGAAGTTAAAAACGAATATAAGCTCCATGAGCAGGATACTGGATCCGCCGAGGTTCAGGTTGCACTGCTTTCTTCGCGCATCAAGGAGCTGACCGAACATCTTAAGATGCACAAGAAAGACCACAGTTCGCGTCGCGGCCTCATCATGATGGTCAACAAGCGCCGCAAGCTACTGAGCTATGTACAGAAGAAAGACGATGGACGCTACAAAGAGCTGATTGGAAAGCTCGGCTTGCGTAAATAACCGTCTTTTGGATGCATAAAATCCTTATTCGTCCACAAGCCCTTTATTTCTAAAGGGCTTGCGTCGTTTCTAAAAAGAGCCGCCCGGATGGGCGGCGGAAGAATGGAAGGATGGATTAGGGGAAGATTGGGAAAGTAGCGCAACCGTCTCGGTTGCCTGTGCAAGCGAGACGCTTGCACCACATCCTCAACACCCCATCCACTCCTCCAATTAATCAGCCGCCCGCGAGGGGGGCCAAAACAAAAAGGAAAGGTGCGCTCTTCGGAAAATGGACAAGGGCGCAATGTTAATTATGAAGGGTACAACTAAAGTTGAATTCGAAGTCGGCGGTAAGCCGATGGTTTTCGAGACCGGCCTACTGGCAAAACAGGCGGCGGGCTCGGTTACATGCAGCGTGGGCGAGAACGTAGTGTTCTCCGCCGTTACCGCCGCAAAAGAACCGCGCGAGGGATGCGATTTCTTCCCCTTGCAGGTGGAGTACAAGGAAAAGTTTTATGCGGCCGGGCGTTTCCCGGGTGGCTTCTTCAAGCGCGAAGCGCGTCCTTCCGAGAAGGAAGTCCTCACGATGCGCGTCACCGACCGTCCGATCCGCACGCTCTTTCCCGATGGCTTCCATCGCGAGGTGCAGATCAACAATATGCTCGTGAGCTGCGACGGCACGCTGGACACGGATGTCCTGAGCGTCAATGCCGCCTCGGCCGCGCTTACGCTGACCGACCTGCCGTTCGACGGCCCGATCGGCGCCGTGCGCATTGCCCGCAACGACGGCGAGTGGGTCATCAATCCGAACCACGAGCAGCTCGAAGCCAGCGATCTCGACCTGACCTACTGCGGTGCGCGCGACAAGGTGATGATGATCGAGGGCAGCGCCTCGGAGATTCCCGAGGCCGACTTTATCGAAGCGATGAAGACCGCGCATGCGGAAGTCGTCAAGATTATCGACGGGCAGCTTGAACTGCGAAAGGCCGTTGGCCTGCCGGAAAAAACCTTTGAGGCTCCGGCGAAAGATACGACCTACCTCGACAAGGCTCGCGAACTCGTCGGCGAAAAGTTCAAGGAACTGATGAAGATCGGCGCCAAGCTCGAACGTCAAGACGCGGTAACCGCACTGAAGGCAGAGCTCAAGCCGCAGATGGAGGAGCTGTTCGAGGAGATGACAGAGGATCAATTCTTCCACGTCTTCCACGATCTGGAAGTCGAGACCGTCCGCAAAAACGTTACCGAAGGCGGAACCCGCATCGGTGGACGCGGCATGCTGGAGCTTCGCCCCCTCGACGTGCAGGTGGGCGTGCTACCCCGCACGCACGGTTCGGCCATCTTTGGCCGCGGCGAAACGCAGACGCTCTGCACCGTTACGCTCGGCACCAAGAAGGAGTCCCAGCGCTTCGACGCCGTGACCGGCGGCAAGGATGAAAAGAGCTTTATCCTGCACTACAACTTCCCGCCCTACTCCGTGGGCGAGGTTGGCCGCCTAGGTATGACCAGCCGCCGCGAAATCGGCCACGGCAACCTGGCCGAGCGTTCCCTCGTTCCGGTGCTTCCCGATGAGTTCCCGTACACCATCCGTGTGGTTTCCGAGGTGATGGGTTCCAATGGATCCTCCTCCATGGCTTCCGCCTGCGGCGGCTGCATGGCGCTGATGGATGCCGGCATCCAGCTCAAGGCACCGGTCGCCGGTATCTCCGTGGGTCTCTTTACCGACGAGAAGGCTGATGATGTTCAGGTGATCGATATCCTCGGGGTGGAAGACCACTGTGGCGATATGGACTTCAAGGTGGTGGGAACCCGCAAGGGCATCACTGGATTCCAAGTCGACCTCAAAGTACACGGTCTGAACTGGGATCAAGTGACCGAAGCATTCGAAATTGCGCGCAAGGGCCGCAACGATATCCTCGACCACATGGAAGGCGTACTCCCGGCACCGCGTGCCGAGCTGGCGGCTTCCGCACCGCGCATTACGACCATCAAGATTGATCCTGAAAAGATCGGTGCGTTGATTGGACCGGGCGGAAAGAATATCCGCGCGATCACCGATGGAACCGGCGCCCAGATCGACATCGAAGAAGACGGTACCGTCAACATCTTCGCGGTCGATGCCGAGGCGATGGATGCCGCGGTTAGCGGTGTGAATGCCTGTACGGCCGAGATCGAGATCGGCAAGACCTACGAAGGAAAGGTCATCACCGTCAAGGACTTCGGAGCCTTTGTGGAATGCATGCCAGGCAAGGAAGGCCTTGTGCACATTTCCGAGATGGCCAACGAGCGCATCGATAGCGTCGACTCCATCTGCAAGCCGGGTGATGCGATGCGCGTGAAGTGCATTGACATCGACAACCAGGGCCGCGTTCGCCTCAGCCGCAAGGCTGCGCTGAACGACGAAGCCGCTGAATAACATTTCCAAATCCTGGAAATAGAAAAAGGCGTTCCGCGAGGAGCGCCTTTTTTACGTTGAGCCTACTGCTGTGCCAGCCAAGCTTCGGCATCTTCACGGGGTTCGAAGAGCTGTACCGTAAAGTTGGAAGGCCTTGCAATGCTTCCCACAAGCAAGCTCGTTGACCCTGAAGAAATCAGAAATTTGTTGGATGGGTTTATACGTTCCGTAGAAAACCAAGCGGTCAAAGCAACCGATGGTTCCATGGATGTTTTGCTCAAATCGTTGAGTCAAAAGGTCTGGAGTTTTCATGCCTCTACTTATACCGTTCAAATTTCCTCAGAGAAAGAGGGTTCCGGCTCTGTCGGGTTGGGACTTGGCAGGAGGTGCTTTGAAGGGGATACGGCAGTGTTTTTGAGGTGTGCTGAAACAAATAAACCCCTGCAAACAAATCGTTTACAGGGGTTTGGTA
>DAOUQA010000003.1 GCA_030625905.1 Kiritimatiellales bacterium
CGCCGCGGCTATCCGCACGGGTGTCGAGAAGGTGCTGGACGACGGCTACCGCTCCGGCGACCTGTGGCGCGAAGGCAATACCCTCGTCTCCACCACCGAGCTTGGCGACCTCGTCCGCGATGCGGCCGTTGCGGCGCTGTAGTAACTTTCGGCTCATAGAGCCGACACTACACCGCTACCAATGTTGTAGAGTTGGCTCTATGAGCCAATCCGTCAGCTCGGTCCGCGCAACCATCGGCTCATAGAGCCGACGCTACAACTACACCCGATCAATCCAGACGATCTCGCCTTGCCATGCCCAATCGTCTGCATTTTCAACCAAGCCTGCCCGCAAGGGGTTTTCACGCACATAGTTCCACTTTTCGTGATAGCTCTCAGAATGGCGCAACAGATGGTCGAAGAAGCCGGGTTGCCAAACATCGCCAACTTCTCCGCAGGCCTTCAGTACCTTGGTCAACGCTTGCTTGAGCAGACGGACAAAATCATTGAGTTTCGAATCATGCCCTATGCGAACAAACAGATGGATATGGTCGGGCATGATTACGAAACGGCCTATCGCCCGGCCTTGGCCCTCGTTCTTGTGCGCATAGGCAACAAAGGCATCGAAAATTTCCTGCCGGGCAAGCAGAGGTTTGCGGTGCAAGGTATTGAACGTCACGAAATACAAGGGCGTGTCGTATTTTTGAAAAACCTGATCAAGTCGGGGAGGTGTATCCTTGATTTTTCGCAGCATACCGCCTTCCCCTTTCAAATGCACTCTCGGCTCACAGAGCCGACGCTACACCAACTGCCCACGTTGTAGCGTTGGCTCTATGAGCCAATTCCCCGCAACGCTTCCCTGCACACCCATCGGCTCACAGAGCCGACACTACACCAACTGCCCAAGTTGCAGCGTTGGCTCTATGAGCCAATTCCCCACATCGCTTCCCTGCGCACCCATCGGCTCATAGAGCCGACACTACATCCAGAACCAACTGGAGAGACTTTCTGATCACATTATCTTTTGCTTTCCATCGCTCGTACTCTGAAGGGAATATGACCTCCGCGCTTTTCGTCGAACCCCCAAAAACCACGGCGATAAAAACCCGGTTCTTCCGATCTGGATCGGGAGAGGAAAGCCGCCCCGTGATGCCGACCCCAACATCGGCTCGGAAGGCCTTGCCGATCCCCGCCCTGGCCATTGCAACCGCAGTTCCTTCGGAATAAACCGCTTCCCCCACCGTCAGTTCTTCAGGCACACCAACCGCAATCTTCTCCTCGGCAGAATAAGCCACCCAACCGCCCTTGAACACCTCGCTTGCGCCTTCGATATTGGTGATGCAGTTGGACAACCCCCCACCCGTGCAAGATTCCACGGTGGTAATGAAAAGCCCTTCTTCCTTCAGCTCTTTAACAACCTGCCTCGCAAGATTCGATAGTTCGCTCATTTATCGCACACGCCCTTTTTATGGAAAATGCCGGAATCTTCCAGCCCTTGGAAGTCCGGCATTGGCATTTTCCCAAGGTCTGGAAAACTAGTTTTCGAGTACGGCGACTTCGGTGATCGTGACCGTCTCCTTGGGCACATCCTGAGCACCCGTCGGAACCGTTTCAATCGCCTTGACCACATCCATGCCCTCGACCACCTGACCGAATACGCAGTAGCCCCAACCATCCTGTCCGGGATGGTTCAAAAAGGCATTGTCGCTGACGTTGATGAAAAACTGGGCGCCGCCGCTGTGCGGATCGGACGTGCGCGCCATGGCAATGCTTCCGACTACATTCTTCAAGCCGTTCGCCGCTTCGTTTTCAACGGTGTTCGGTGCGGGTTTCTGGTTCATCTTTTCATCGAATCCACCGCCCTGAACCATGAAGCCATCGATAACGCGATGGAAGATGGTTCCGTTATAGTGGTCGGATTCAACATAGGCCATGAAGTTGGCAACGGTCTTCGGTGCCTTTTCCTTGTCGAGTTCGAGTTTGATGTCCCCTTTGGACGTTTTCATCAAGATCATTACAGTGTTCCTTTCTTGTATTTTAGGTTCTTCAACGGGTGCGGGAGCCGGGGCTTCCTCGATAACAGGTGCAGCCTCCTCCACCTTTTCCTCAATGGCAGCCGAGGCTTCCTTCGCCTTTTCCTCGACGGCTTCCGGTTGCCCGGACTGTTCTTGTGTTTCCACTTTCCCGGCAACTTCCGGTTCCTGTACCTGTTGCGCGGTTTGGCATCCAAACAAGAGTCCGGCCAACATGGCGAACAGGGCAAAGCGCTTGATCATATCATCCTCCTAGTGTTTTAACTAAAAATGGAAACTATTGATCTGGGTGAAGGTTGTCGATCTTGTTCGCGGTTCCTTTTATTTAACCAATGACGGGATCCTTCCGCTCCTGAAAAACAATACTCCTGTCCTGATTATCCCATACCCAATTAAAGCGGCGTGGCCTTTCAGTTCCCGCCGCACTCCCCCGAACATCACCTTTGCGAACGCGGAACCTACATCAGCCCTGTCCGTAGTAGGACCCGGAGCCGTGCTTCCGCAGGAAATGCTTGGTTTTTGCGCGGTTATCGATAAAGCTTGCGATCCATTTTCAAGGAATCGGCATGCCCTCATGGAAAAAAGCCAAAAGATCGCTGCGCCGCCCGTTCGAAACGGGGGGGTTCGTGCTGCTCAAATGGATCATCCCGTCCTTGCCGCGCAGTGTGGTGGTCGGGTTGTCGAAACTGGCCGGCCGCATAGTGTGGCTATTGCCCCTGCGGGAAAAACAGATCGGGCTTAAAAACATCGAAGCGGTCTTCGGCGACACCAAGACCGCCGCCGAAAAGCGATTCATCCTGACCACCTCGTTCGCGGCGTTCACCCAAACCATGCTGGATGTCTTCTGGTTTTCGAGGAACCCGGAAAAGCGCATTCCAAAATACGTTGAATTCAGCCCGGGGTTTGAACCGTTTTTTCGGGACCAGGCGCATATTGGCATAACCGCGCATTTTGGAAGCTGGGAAATGATCCCCCAGGCCATGGCATTGCGCGGTGCGGATCTGGCCAGCATTGCGGCCTCCATAAAAAACAAGCAGATCGACAAGCTCATCTGCCAGATGCGCGAACAAACGGGGCAGACCATTATCCCTCGGAAAGGGGCGTTGCGCACACTGGTTGGCCGCCTGCGCAAGAAGGGAAAAGTGGGCTTCGCACTCGACCAAAACACCCCCGAACGCAACGGCGGAATTGCCATCGACTTTCTGGGGCTTCCCACGCCAGTCTCTTCGGCGCCGGCCGCATTAGCCTACCGCACGGGAACGGAACTCTTTTTCGTGTTCTGCATCCCCTTGCCAAGAGGGAAATATCGACTCTATTCCAAGGGAACCCTCCAGCCCCCAGCCTACAACAAAGAGCTGAATGCCGACGCCGTGGCGAAAGAACTAACCCAGCAGATCATCGATCGCGTTTCCGGCGAAATCCGCAACCATCCCGAATTCTGGCTATGGTCGTACAGGCACTGGCGGCGTGACCCCAGCAAAACCTATCCGCCCAACTATCCGGAGTATTGATTCGTGATTATTCTGTAAACCCCGGTCTGCAACGACTATGGTCTCGCGTAATTTCAACGGGGTGAAACCATGTCGGACACCAATCGAATCAAGGAACGGGTAAACTCCTACATCAAAGAGGAACTCTGGGAGCAACTCTCAGGGGTTTTCGAGAATCTGCACCCGGCCGACATTGCGGAAATCATCAATCACGCCCCGGCCAGCGCCCATAACAAGCTCTTCGACCTGCTCGACGACGAAATCAAGCCCGACGTCCTTGCGGAACTCGACGACCAGGCCGAGGCCGATATTCTCGAAGAGCTGAGCGACGAAGAAATCTCCGACATCGTCGAGGAAATGGCGCCGGACGATGCCGCCGACGTTCTCGGCGAACTGGAAGAGGATCGTAGCGAGGAAATCCTCGGACTGATGGAGGACGAGGAATCGGAAGAGGTTCGCGAACTTCTGCAATACGGCGAGGAGACCGCCGGCGGCATCATGACCTCTGACTTTGTCGCGGTGCAGGCCTCCATGACCGCCACCGAAGCCATCGACTACATTGCGGAACTCGATCTGGACGAACCCCTCTACAACCTCTACGTCGTCGACCAAGACGGCCGCCTGACCGGATGGATCCAGCTTTGGGAACTCCTCAAAAAAACCAACCACAACATGACGCTGGAGGAACTGGCCGACAAGGAAACCATCTCCGTCCATACCGAAACCGACCAGGAGGAAGTGGCGCGCCTTGCCTCGAAATACGACCTTAGTTCGTTGCCGGTCCTGGACTGGCAAAACAAGCTTGTTGGCCGCGTAACGGCGGACGATATCATGGACGTCATCGAAGAAGAGGCTTCGGAAGACATCTTCAAACTCGCCGGATCGAGCGACTCCGAGCTAGAGGATACCTCGCCGTTGCAGGCGTGCAAGGCACGCCTGCCCTGGCTGCTCATCACGCTGGGAACCGGCTTTATCAGCAGCCTGATCCTTAAGAGCTTCATGAAGCACCTTTCCCTGGCGGAAATCGTGGCCCTTAGCTTCTTCGTTCCGATCATTATGGCCATGGGCGGCAACACCGGCATCCAATCCTCCACGTTGATCATTCGCGGGATCGCGCTCGGGGCGAGCCACAGCCGCCGGATCATGAAAATCATCTCCCACGAAATCATCGCCGGCGCAACCATGGGTCTTATTTGCGGCACCACCATCGGACTGTGGGCCAGCTTCGTGATCACGCAGGATGGCGGTGCCGCGGTTGCCCCGTCCTACCTCGCGCTCACCGTCGGGATTGCACTGTTTAGCGCCATGACCTTCGCCGCCGTATTCGGGGCGCTGGTTCCCGTGCTGCTCGACCGCCTGAAGATCGACCCCGCCGTTGCATCCGGCCCGTTCGTCACGGCATCGAACGATATCTTTGCGCTGCTGATCTACTATGGAACCACCCTAGTGATGATTGGTGCCGCACATCTGGCCTAACCCAAATGATTGTCCGCGCCACTGCCATTCCCCTTGACTACCACCCCTACTCCAGCACCTCGCGCATTGTGCATTGGCTCACGCGCCACCACGGGAAAATCTCCACACTACTGAGAGGTGCGCTGCGCCCCAAGAGCCCGTTCCTTGGGGAATACGAACTCTTCGGCACCAGCGAACTGCTCTACTTCCAAAAACGCACCGGCACGCTCCACTCTGGGAAGGAGTGCGCCCTGCTTCACCCGCGCACTACCTTCCGCACCGACTGGCGTGCCATGCAGGCCGCCTCAACCCTCTCCGCGCTCTTCAACAAAACCACCCCGGACGAAGCCCCGCAGCCCGGCCTGTTCGAACTCTTTGAGGAACTGCTCGACCTTGCGGAGGAGTATGGCCGGCATCCCCAGTTCCTGCCCTGGGCCGAACTGCACTTTTGCTCCCATCATGGTCATGCCCCGAACCTTGGACCATGCGTGCTTTGCTCATCGGAAAAGGATCTGCGTTTCTGCGCATCCTCCGGCGGAACCGTGTGCACCGAATGCTCCAAGAACCATAAGCTACCAACCTTGGAATGTCCGCCCGATGTACTCGCCATTCTCCGAACATGGCAACGGGCCGACCACCCCCGGGTCGCAGTGAAAACCCGGCTCTCCGCAAAACAGGAAAACAGGCTCGACACCATCCTCGGAACTTTTATGCGCCACCACTTCAACCTTCCAATCGAATCCCGCAATGCGGTGTGCAATACGTGATCCGAGATGCAGGATACGGGAGGTTGAAGCATCTGGGGCTTCGGGACGCAACAACAGGTAGATTGGATCGGCACGCGGACTCCATACCCCGACGGCTGAGCCCCTCAGCCACATCCAAAGCGGTTTTTTTATGCAATAATCTTCTGCATCATCCCGTCTTGCTTTCTACGTGAAGGCAACTAGACTGCTCCATATCGACAATTACAGGGTTATTTATTCCTATGAAATACAGACGAATTCCACTGCCGATGCTATCTCTTCTATCGACTGCGGCCCTGTTGCTCCAGGCAATGGCTCAAACGACGCCTTCCGCTCCCGAAGCCCCCCTCATGGCCGCGCCGCAGCAGGTGGTAGCAACTCCACAAAGAGCCGAAAAGCTCTATTCCTTCAAGTTCGAGGGAGCCGACCTCGACACCGTGATGCAGACCTACTGCGAATGGACGGAGAAAATCTATCTGAAGAACGACGCCGTAAAGGCCACCATCACCCTCAAGGCCAGCGATCTCACCAAACAGGAATGCATCCATGTGGTCGAAGCCATTCTGGGCATGAACAACATTGCCTTGGTTTCTATGGACAACAAGTTCCTAAAGGTGGTCCAATCAACCGCCCCCGACCTTGGCGGGCAAGGCCTTGAAATCAACATTGACCCCGAACACCAATACGGCGGCACCGACAAGCTTGTCACGCAGATCATCCAGCTCCAGCACGTCAAAATCCCGGAAGTGCAAACCGCCATCCAGCATGTGATGCATGCCTACGGGAAAATCATGGCGTTGGAACGAAGCAATAGCCTGATGATTACGGATACCGAAGCCAATATCCAGCGAGTCCGCGAACTGCTTGAATTCATCGACCAACCCAGCGCAGGCATCGAACCTCGCATCTACAAAATCAAGTATGCCAACGCAACCGAAATTGCATCCATGCTTAACGAAATCATTACCGTGGCGCAGGGCGGCCAACCCACCACCGGCAGCTCGAGAACCCGTACCCCTCCGGGGGTGATTCGCGCCCGAAACACCGCAGCAAAACCAGCCGCACCCACACAGGCCACCATTTCCTCGACCCAGTCCGGCGGCAACGTCATTATTCAAGGCACAGCCAAAGTGATTTCCGACGAACGCACCAACATCATCATCATCTTCTCGCAGGAGGAAAACTTCGAGTTCTTCGACAAGATTATCAAGGATCTCGACGCCGAGGTCGACCCGGCCATTACCTTCGAGGTCGTCAATCTCGAATATGCCGATGCTGAAGATCTGGCCGGCACGCTCAACGAACTCGTTGGCGCGGCGACCGGAACCGGATCGCGCGGCAGCACCAGTTCCTCCCGCAGTGGTTCGTCCCGCACCAGCGGCATCCAGCGCTCCAGCAGCAGTTCATCCAGAAGCAGTTCGTCCCGCAGTAGCCGGGTTACCCCGAATGCCAGCCCTTCCGGTGCCTCGATCGAGAACCTTAGCCGCTTGTCGGAAGAGACTAGGATCCTGGCCGATGAACGCTCCAACTCCGTCCTACTCATGGGCGAAAAGTCCGATATCGCCGCCCTTAAGGAAGTCATCAAGAGCCTGGACATCATGCTGGAGCAGGTGGTGATTGAAGCGGCTATTTTTGAAATTGGTCTAGGGAATGAGCTGAGACATGGAATTGACTGGCTTTACAAAAGTTTGGATGCGAACGGACAGACTCAAAAACTCGGAGCATGGGACGGGCAGTCACTTACTACCAACACCGTTAACAGTCTGATTTCCGGAGCGTTTAACTACTATCAAAACCTGTCGGGCCTCGATTCCCAAATCCTGATCAATCTTTCCAAAACCGACCAGGATGCCCGGCTGATTTCAACGCCGGTGATTATGACCACGGATAATACCGAAGCCACCTTGAGCATTGGCGAGCAACGCCCGGTGGTCACCTCGACTGATTCGTATTCCAGCAGCCTAGGCAGCCAGCGCTCCAACTATGAATACAAGGATATCGGCATCCAGCTCACCGTAACCCCGCGCATTAATCCCCAGCGCTTTGTGGTCATGGAGATCACGCAAAAGGCCGACCAGATTGGCACCATTGTTAAAATCGATAACAACGAAGTCCCGACGATCCTTAATCGTGAATTCGAGGCTACTGTCACAGTTCCCGATAGAGGAACGGTTGTACTGGGCGGTCTGATGAGTTCGGAGATGAAAGATACCGTCAACAAAATACCGATTCTAGGCGATATTCCCCTGATTGGCCGCTACCTCTTCAGCTCGGTTAGCAAAGTAGAAGACCAGCGCGAGCTCATCGTTCTGATGACGCCCTATGTAATGACCAACATGGATGAAATGCAGAGGCAAACCGAACGGCTCTACAGGGGAACGGATCTCAAGCAGGAAGACTGGGGAAAGGAAAACTGGTCGGAAAGCAAACTACGCCAGATTCCGGATGCCGAAGAAGAGCCCACCGCACAAAACCAGCCTGCGGAAGATCGACCCGACACGGAACTCCAGCCCACCCCGGACACCGAAGAAGAATCAACTGCAAACACCACCTCCTCCGATCCGGAATCTCAAAAAGCGGCGGAAGATACAGACGAAATGATCGAGTTGCTAAACTCCATGGATCAATAACCGGCTCCGACATGCAACACATTCATTTTATCGGCATCGGCGGGGTCGGCATGAACGGCCTCGCCCAACTCGCCGCTCAATCCGGATATTCCGTCTCTGGCTCCGACCGCGCCTACAATCCCGAAGCCGAACTTTTTCGCTCTCTTGAAAAACTCGGTATCCAAATTTTCCCGCAAGATGGGTCGGGCATCACAGGAAAAACCGAACAGGTGGTCTACAGCACCGCCATCGAATCCAATAATCCAGACCTCCAGCAATCCAAGAAGCTAGGCATCCCCCTCCTCCACCGCGCCGAATTCCTCAAGAAGCTGATTGGCAACGACAAACTGATCGCCGTAGCCGGTACTGCCGGGAAAACCACCACCACCGGCCTGCTCGGATGGATCTTCGAGTGTTTGGACAAAGACCCCTCCGTCTACAACGGCGCGGCAGTGCTCAACTGGAAGACTAATGGCTCGCTCGGCAATGTCCGAAAAGGTAATTCCAACCTTTGGATCATCGAGGCCGACGAATCCGACAAGTCCTTCCTTAACTTCCACCCTGCCCACTCCATCATTACCAACATTTCAAAGGACCACTACGAGCTCGATGAACTCCATAAAATGTTCGACCAGTTTGAATCCCAAACCTCCACTATCACCATTCGGGGTCAGTCCTCGCATTCAAGCAAATGCTTGAATGCGAGGACTGACCCCTCTATCACCTTGAAAATGCTCGGAAAGCACAATCTGGAGAATGCGGCCTGTGCCATGCAGCTTTGCGAGGAATTGGACATGGACACGGAGCGGGTTCGGGATGCAATCGCTCAATTCCAAGGTATTGAGCGACGATTGGAAATTGTCGGCGAGAACGATGGCGTGACGGTCATCGACGACTATGCCCACAATCCGGCCAAGATTGCCGCAGCCCTGTCGGCTGTTGCCGAGGCCTATGGAACCGTCCACGCCTTCTGGCGCCCACATGGCTTTACGCCGCTGTTCCAAAACAAAAAGGATTTGATCCGGGTATTCAAGCAGTCGCAACCTAAGTCGCTCTTCGTTCTGCCCGTCTATTATGCGGGCGGAACGGTGGATCGTAAAACCACCTCGGAAGGTTTTGTTGAACAACTCAAATCAGCTGGCGTTCCGGCGTTGCTTGTGCCAGATTACGCGGCCTTGAAGCAAGAACTGGAGCAGTGCGCCAAAGCTGGCGATGCCATCCTTGGAATGGGTGCACGTGACCCGGAGCTTCCACTGTTTTCAAAAAAACTGGTTGCCGAATGGAAAACACCCTGACCATTGAAAGCCCGCAAAACCCCCGCGTGAAAACAGCGGTGAGGCTGCGAAAGGGCAAGTTGCGCAAAGAGACCGACCGCACGCTTGTTGAAGGCTACCGTGAAATCCTTCGCGCAAGTGAAAGCAAATGGGAATTTATTGAACTCTATTTTTGCCCCGAGTTATATCTCGATCCCAATGCCGATCAATTGGTTTCCAATATCCACAATAGCGGAACACCGGTCTTTCAATGTTCCGAAGCTGCCTTCCGGAAAATGTCCTACCGCAATACACCGGACGGCCTGATGGCGCTTTCCCCCTTGGTCGGCAAATCGCTTAACGAGCTGGATCTTCCGGAAAAGCCGCTTTTGCTGATTGCGGAGAATCTGGAAAAACCGGGAAATCTCGGAACCATTCTACGGACAGCGGATGCCACCGGCGTGGATGCCATCATTGTTTGCGGCAACAAGACCGACATCAATAATCCGAATGTGATCCGCGCGAGCATTGGAACGCTCTTTTTTATGCCTGTCGCGGTGGCATCGACGGAAGAAACCCTCCAATGGCTTGGGGAACAGGGCATCCAAACGCTTGCGGCCCTTCCGGATGCCGAGCAGGAATATACCCATGCCGATATGCGGGGAGGCATCGCCATTGTGGTCGGATCGGAAGATGAAGGTTTAACGCAGAATTGGATCAATGGCTCCGATTTCCATGTCAAAATTCCCATGCGGGGGAAGAACGACTCTCTCAATGTCGCCACCGCTTCCGCGGTTCTACTCTACGAAGCCCTGCGGCAACGCCAAAACCTCTCTTAAAAAAGGGTTTTCTTGACCTGATAGAATTTTATCGGATCAAATATTCAACGAAAAGCCCCTACTCGTGTCGAAGCCTAAAAGAATTGGCTTTAGAGCCCATTCGGAATAAGTGTTTATTTTCATAGAATTTATGATTGCAAAATACAAAATAAACGATAAGGATCGTAAAAAAGAAGGAGGTAAATTATGGCTACCAATCCAGCAGGGAAAGGAACAAAGACAATTGGCATCAATATGAAAATGGAGATGGCCAAGGAGTTGGAGCGGCGTGCATCGTCCATGCAACTCTCCACGGGTGCTTATTGCAAAATCATCCTTGGCGAGTGGATCAAGTCGGGAAAGAAGCTACAACTAAAAGAATCCTGACCTTGGGTACTAAGGTAATCGATAAAACCGGCCTCTAATCACATAGGGGTCGGTTTTGTTTTTGATCCAACCGGTTTACCAACATGCAAACGATAAAGCAGATCGCCATTGGCGGTTCACCTGGCGGGTCGTAGTACGAAAACCGATAGAAAAATTCCACCTCAGGATGGGGAAAATTATTCTGCCCCCCAATTATTCTGCCGAACTTCTTGTAGGGAGGGTTTGGTTCTATGCCCCCAGCAAAACACGCACAACATCGGCGGCGGCGAACTCCGTCTGGCCATTCGGGCAGAAACGCCCGACGGAAACAAGATCGTCCCCCATCGTGATCAGACATTTTTCGTTGGTTCCATCCGGCAATCGCTGCGGCATTCCAACATTGGCAATGAGTGCGTTGCATAGGCATTTGCGCCCCACGGTATCCTCTTTACACCCCCCTTTTGCCACGTAGGCGGCAACGGGTTCGGCCGGGCATCGGTAGCCAATCTTCCCGCCATCGCGCCGATACGCTTGGCGCAAGAAGGAGAGATCGCACACGCGATGGCGCTGTTGATAAACCGCGTCGTCGGATAGGCTCCCTGCCAGTTCAGCCACTTTGAACGGAAACCCGGCCGGAGAAGCTAAAGGATCGGTGACGACGCGCGCCTTGCCGGCGAGGGCCTCGTAAATCAATTCATGACGCACCTCCGTCACCAGACCGGACTCTTCGCAGAGCGCAAAGGCCGTGCCTACCTGCACGCCGCATGCCCCCTCGTCCAACGCGTATTGCAACCCTTCCGCCGACCCAAACGACCCGGCCAGCCAGAACGGAAGCCCGATGTCGCGGAAGGCCGAAAGCTTCGCCTCGTCGCGCAGTCCATAGATTGGCTCGCCGGCGGCGTTCAGGTTCATGCGCCCGCGAGGCGGTGCGTTATGGCCGCCCGCTAAATTGCCCTCGACAATGAATCCATCGATGGGGCCGCTCGCCTTGCGTAGAAGAATCGAGGCCAGCGCTTCCGATGAAACAACAGGGAAAAAATCCGGGATCGTCAACCCGTCCGGCGGAGCGGAACCCTCGACAAACTCCAAAGGGTCGAATGCCATGTTGCAGGTCTTGCTTCCACCATCCGCATCGGCAACGAGAATGGGATACTCCGCCGACTCGTGGTGCGACAGTGCGCGCAATACTTCCGGGACAGCCAAGGGTATCCCCGCACCCATGACAACCACGGCCACTCCCGCCAGCAACGCTCCGTAAATGGAGGGCAGATGGGGCATCTGGATCTTCTCAAGGTAGTTGATGCCGACCGGATTGGAATGGCCTTCCCGTGCGAGGAATACTTCCACGAAATTACCCACGATGGAGAGTTCCATCGGCTCTTTCCGCCCTTCAAGATCAAGCATGGGAAGCCGCCGGTACGGGGCATCCTCGGACTTCCCGCCAGGAATGAAGAATGTATCGAGAATGCGTTGTGCCATGCGTGGAAAGGGAAAATGCTCGAAAGCACGGCGAGTGTGTCCGCCCGGATCACCATCCTGGAGACGCCGTGCGACGACCTCGGCAAGCCCCGTACCCGAGACAATGCCCAACTGGCCGATCCGAGAAACCGCTTGGGCAAGACGCCAGTTTGAGACACCGGCACCCATCCCTCCTTGAATAATTTTTACAGATGGAATTTGCATAGGGATTGAATATGGCGAATCCGGGCATGAATGGCTACGACATTCGCAAAAGATTGCGGAAATCGCTGGCCCGCATTTCTCGCCGGACTTCGGTGTGGAAACACGCAGGTTGCGTTGCATCAGGTGCTGGCCGCAATCCGACGGATAACGGCGTGTGGGACACTCCGAGATCGGCGGGCAAGGCAAGGGGCTGAGGGGGTATGTGGGCTTGCAGAAAATTTCCGTCGAAAAATACGGGCTAGCCGGACTGAGCCAGCATTTCCTTGGCATGCTGAAAGGTGACGTTGGTACTATCCTTTCCGCCAAGCATACGGGCGATTTCTTCCGGACGGGATTCTTTGTCAAGCAGCTGCACCTCGGTATAGGTACGGCCCCCCTCGACTTTTTTCGAAACAGCAAGGTGCGTGGTGCCGCAGGCCGCCACCTGCGGAAGATGGGTGATGCAGATGAGCTGGTGGCACTCCGCCACCTGCGCGAGCTTGCGCCCTACCGCCCCGCCAATTTCGCCGCCGACATTGGCATCGATTTCGTCAAAAACCAGCACGGGAATCCGGTCGTGTCGCGCCAGCACCGCCTTGGTGGCCAGCATGACGCGCGAGATTTCCCCGCTAGAGGCAATCATGCGCAACGGACGCATTTCCTCACCGGCATTCGGCGCAAAGCCAAATTCAATTTCATCCATGCCCGACGGACCGGGTGTGCAGGGAGTGAGCTGCACATCGAAGAACCCGTGTTCGAAACCAATATCGACAAGCTCCCTGGTGATGCATCCGGAAAGATGGTCGGCCACGTTCTCGCGCTTGCCACGAAGTTCAAGCCCGGCCTTCTCCACAGACTGTAAAACCACCTCCAGCCCGGCCTGCAGTTCCGCGCGTTTTTTGTCGCGTCCGCGCAATTCATCCAATTGCTGTTTCCACGTTTCGCGGTTTTGAAGGATTTCCTCAACGGTCGCGCCATACTTTCGCTTCAGCGTTTGGTAGGTCGTAAGGCGGTCGTCGAGCCACTGCATGCGTTCGGGACTGGCGTCAATCCCGGCGGCGGAGCTTTCGATGGACCGCACCACTTCCTGCACCTGTGCAACCGCGCTCTCGACTTCGTCGTGCCACTCCTGCGCTTCAGGCATCAGCTTGACCAACTGGTTCAGGTTTCGCTGTGCGGCGGCAAGCGCATCGAACGCACAACCCTCATCACTGCCGGTCAAGGCATTGACGGTTCCATTGGCGAGCTCGATCACTTGCTGGGAGTTGGCGATGACACTGTGCTCTTCTTCAACCTGCCCGTCCTCTTCGACAGATAGTTTCGCGGCCTCGATTTCAGCAATCCGGTAGGCCAGAAATTCAATTTGCCGATCCAGATCCTCCTCATTATCGGAGTTGAGTGCATCGATTTTCCTTTGGATCTCGCACAACTTTGAATACTCAGCCTGATAGGCCGCCGTGGCATTGCCCACCTGCCCAAAGGCGTCTAGGATCCCAAGCTGGGTTCCGGTATCGAGCAACGACTGGTGGTCGTATGGACCGTGCATGTCCACAAGCACATTGCCGAGCCGCTTGAGCACCTGCAGGGTGACGGGTTCATCATTCACCATCGTCTTGCTGGATGAGCTGGTTATCACACGCCGGATAATCAACAGTCCACCCGCGCAAGGCTCCAGACCAATGTCCGAAAGGATGGCATCGACGTGCGCGGTATCCTCGAGGCCGAATTCAGCATAGACTGAACAGGCGGTTTCGCCGGTGCGAATCATCGACTTATCCGCCCGTTCGCCGAGCAAAAGCCGCAACGCACCAATCAACAGTGATTTTCCCGCACCGGTTTCGCCGGTAATCACATTCAGCCCGTCATTGAAACCGACTTTTGCATCGTCAACGAGCGCAAGGTTCTTGATTTTCAGGTTCCTGAGCATGCCGGGGCACCGTATTTAAACGGGGGGGATGGTCGGAAAATCTGGAGATGCGGGTGACAAAATTATTCAATATCCCAGACTTCCCGCATAACGGTACACAGCTCTTCTTTTCCCTTTTCCTCGAACCCGTTGAGAAAGATCACGATAACGCGCAGGAACAAAAGGAAAAAAATGGGGCCACCGATAAAATAGAAGGCATCGGGCAGATCCAGGGATGGCCGCGATGCGGAAGACCGTACTTTTGGCCGCAGGCGATTTCGTACCGATTCGGCGCGCGGCAGGTAGTCGTCCGCGGAAAGCCCGTATACCGCAGTAACTTTCGGCTCCTTTTTGACAGCATGAGTTGCCTCCATGGACAGCATGGCCATGCCCGTTTCTTCCTGAGCAATTGATGCGCAAGCCGCCAAGACAGCAACTACCGCAACTCCAAAAAAAGTCTTCCCCATCCTCATGACCGTCGATTCAACCCCTTAACACTCCGGTACGAACACAGCATTCAACCAGTTGTAGACGTACCATAATCCAGCTGTTGTAGAATTGAAAACAATATTTTCGGGTTTTGGCCTCCTGTCTCAATCGTCGGCGACTTTTGTAGGGCTGGAACGGTTGAAAACCTTCCGGCCGGGCAACAGGTTGCGCTCAAACCGGCGCAAATGTCTTCGACCGTTCGCGCCCTGCAATCATTCGTGTCGACTGGTTCATTCGTGATTAATTCTCCTAGTAATTGGTTCCGGCTCCACCGGGTTGGGATTATGATTGCACCGAAATAACCGATCAGGCATAAATATCGCCTTGTTTCAAAACGAGGGCTTCACAACCATGGCGAATAGACCAATCTATGCAGGAACCTACCAAAAGCGCAGCCGGATCAAACTTATCTTCTTTCTCATCGTCCTGGCACACGTGGTGGTGGGGGCGTGGCTATTTTTCAAGCGAGACAAACCCGAAGCTGATGCGACCGGGGATGCGCCGGTTCCAGAAAGCCTTGCTCCCGCTCCGGCCACCATGGCGCCGGCACCGGTAGCCTCCTTGCCTGAAACCCGGGCCATTATTGCGGACGCCCGTTCAGCCATCGATGCGGGTCAATTGACCGACGCACAGGCAAAACTAAAGAGAATCGTAGCCAGCCATGGCACCCCGGAAGCCATCGACTTGCTTGGCGAGGTAAACCTGCAATTGCTCAAGGCCCCGCTGATGATGCCCGGCAAGGAATACTATGTGATCCAGTCCGGCGACTATCTCCAAAAGATCGCCAAGAAATACAACATCACCGTTGTTTTGCTTAAAACCATGAACGGACTGGAATCCGACACCATCCGCCTCGGCGACCGCTTGCTCGTGTTCAACGGCGATTTTTCAATCCACATTTCCAAGAGTAGCAACACCCTCGACCTGCTGTTTGGCGGAAAACTTTTCAAGCGCTATCCTGTCGGAACCGGAAAGTTCGGCAAGACGCCCGCCGTCGAGTTCAGCATTGTCGACAAAATCGTCGAGCCGCCGTGGACACGGCCCTCCGACAATCGGCAGATCGAATATGGCGACCCCGAAAACGTGCTGGGTTCCCGCTGGATGGCCATCAAATCCGCCGACCACCCCGAACTGACCGGCTTTGGCATCCATGGGACATGGGAACGCGACAGCATCGGCAAGCAATCCAGCGCCGGTTGCATCCGCATGCTGAACGAAAATGTTGAAGAACTCTTTGATCTGGTTCCTCGGAAAACATCCGTTACAATTGTCGAATAATCTACCGAGCAAGGAGCATTGCATGACTCTACAGACTAGTCTTCCTTTTGAGAAACCCGTTGCAGAACTGGAAGCCAAGCTCAAGGAACTCGAGGCCTTCAGCAACGAACAGGACATTGATCTTTCCCACGACATCACGCAGATGAAGGGAAAAATCGAGCAAACCCTCAACGAGATCTACGCCAACCTCACCGCTTGGCAGAAGGTGCAAGTGGCGCGCCATCCCGACCGCCCCTACACCATGGACTACATCAAGGCCATAACAACCGACTTTATCGAGATCCACGGCGACCGCATTCACCGCGACGACCGGGCCATTGTTGGCGGCTTCGCCAAGATCGATGGTCAGAAGGTCATGATCATGGGTTCGCAGAAAGGGCGCGACACCAAATCAAATGTTGAATCCAACTTTGGCTGTGCCCGTCCCGAAGGCTACCGCAAGGCCCTGCGCCTCATGAAGCTCGCCGACAAGTTCGGCGTGCCGATCATCTCGCTCATCGACACCAAGGGCGCCTACGCCGGCCTCGAATCCGAAGAGCGCCACATTGCCGAAGCCATCGCCGTCAACCTGCGCGAAAGCTTTAACATCAAGGTGCCGATCATCTGCATCATTATCGGCGAAGGCGGCAGCGGCGGCGCGCTCGGCATCGGCATTGGCAACCGCATCCTGATCATGGAGCACGCCTACTACTCGGTCATCTCCCCCGAAGGCTGTGCCGCCATCCTCTGGAAAGACCGCGCCTATTCCGACAAGGCCGCCGAAGCCCTGAAGATTACCAGCAAGGATCTGCTCCAACTCAAGCTGGCCGATGAAATCATTCCCGAACCCAAGGGCGGCGCCCACGTCGATCATGAGGCGGCGGCGGCCAACCTGAAAGCCGCCCTGCTCAAGAACCTCAAAGAGCTATCCGCGAAATCCCCCGACGAAATCCTCCAAGACCGCTACGACAAGTTCCGCGTCATGGGCAAGTTCGAAGGCTCGGTGGAGTAAATCAACTCATGTAGTGGCGCTTCTTTGAAGCACCTAGCGGCTCTGAGAGGCTCCACTACACTCTGGAACGCACGATCTCCACGGCGGAGCTTTTGGCGAAGCGCAGTGCGCCGGGCTTGTCGATAGTTACCACCACCTGCTGGATCTTGTCGTCGGCCAACGCAAGGTCGGCAATGTTTTCGGCCAGCGATTCAATGAGCTGGAACCCGCTCTCTTCAACGAGCTTAAGGATGGCCTTCTTGACCGCCTTGTAGTTGACCGTGTCGTTCAGGTCGTCGGATCGACCGGCCTTGCGCAGGTCGCAGTGCATTTCAACGTTAATGACGATGTCCTGCTTTTCGCGGCGCTCTTCGGGATAGATTCCGATGATGCAGCGCAACGCCAGATCGCGAATAAATATCTTGTCCATGGATTTCTCCTTACTTCAACATTAGGATTGGCCGCGAAAGAGCGCAGAGAACGCAAAAAAAAGAGGCCACTTTGAGTTCTCTGCGCTCTTTCGCGGCTAAAAAAAAATCATACTCCGTTCCCCAGCAGATGCTGTCCGCCATCGACATAGAGAACCTGCCCCGTGATGAATTCGGAATGAAGGAGGAAAAGGACCGCTTCGGCGATATCACCAGCAGTTGGAAGCTCTTCGAGCGGAATGTTGCCCGCCAGCTCGCGCGCGCTTTCGGCAGAGCTTTCAGAGGGCGGAAGAATCGCCCCCGGAGCAACGGCATTGACGCGGATATCCGGCGCATACTCCAACGCGGCCAGCTTGGTCAGCTCTTCCATCCCCTTCTTCGTGATCGAATACGGCACGCAGGTGGTGTCGTTGCAACGGATGCGGCGGTCGAGCAGATTGATCACCGCCCCCTGCCCCGCCTGCGCGGCGAAGGCGCGCGTCAGCTCCATTGGCGCAAACAGGTTTACATTGAATTCGCGTCGCACCCGTTCGGGGGTGGAATCTGCCAGCGAATCCTTGGTGAATATCGATGCATTATTGATCAGGATATCGAGCTTTCCAGCCCGTTCGATCAGCCCCGAACAATCCTCCAAAGATTGGAGCTCGGCTTGGACGGTGAAAGGCGAAAGCGCTTCGGCCTCCGCCTTCGAGCTACGATAGTGAACCACCACTTCGGCACCCGCCGCCTGCAACGCTTCCGTGATCGCCCGGCCAATGCGTACCGCACCGCCCGTCACCAATGCTCGTTTACCTTTAAGAACCATGCAAGCCAGAGAACCATTCCGCCGGAGGTTTTGACAGAATAATTATGGACAGAATGATTCCCACCGATCCGCTTTCAGCCCTGCGGGCGGTGAAGTGGAGCTACACGATCTCGCAGTGGGGTGTAGCAACGCTTCATTCGACCCGCGGAAGAAAAAGCGTTCATGGCCAATGGGATTTAACAAGGCGATTGACAACAAAACAATTTGTCAGAGCAACAATGCTGGAATCGTTTTGTAAATTTCCCTGCTACGCAACCACCCTAGTTGATACCCGCATTCCCCAACCATTGGAAGTTTTGCCTTTCCTTTTGCCGAGGTCTGTAAAAAAATGATTTCGTATTAACAGGAGAATATTCCATGGTTCGTAAAGTGCTATTTACATTGTTCGCGGGCTTCATGCTCTCCACCACCCACGCACAGGAGACCCATCGTGACGCAGGCTTTCCAGCCAGCGCTCCGTCCAATGAGAGTACCCTTGCAAAGCAGGGCGCAGGGCAGACCGGGATGTCCACCCCACGACCGCTGGTCTACATCATCCCGATCAAGAAAATGATCGAACCCGCCCTGCTCTATGTCGTCCGCCGCGGCGTCGACGAAGCCGTGCGCAACGATGCCCAGGCCATCATCTTCGAGATGGACACCCCCGGCGGCGCGGTCAATGCCGCTAAAGGAATTATTTCCGTCATCACCAAGACCGAGATCCCCACCTATACCTTTGTTGAAAAGGACGCCTATTCCGCCGGCGCCATCATTGCCTTGGCGACACCGAACATCTACATGGCGCCCGGCAGCGTGATTGGCGCGGCGACGCCCATGCTGATGTCGCCCATGGGCGGCGTGCAAGAACTGCCCGCCGAGGTGCAGGAAAAAATGACCTCCGCCGTGGCCGCCATGGTGCGTTCGGCCGCCGAGCAAGGCGGGCACGACAAGCGGCTGGCCGAAGCAATGGTTCGCGCCGACATGGAATATTCAGTGAACGGCAAGGTGATCAGCGAAAAGGGTCGTCTGCTCACCCTGACCAACGAAGAGGCCGCCCAACTGGTGGGCGAAGAGCAACGACCACTTCTTTCAAGCGGCACGGTCGAGGATATCGATGAGCTGCTTAAGATCCTTGGATTACCCAATGCCGAAAAACGCATTCTTGAAGTCACCATGGCAGAACGCCTTGCCCGGTGGATTTCCGGCATGGCCTCCATCCTAATGATTATTGGCCTTGGTGGCTTGTGGCTGGAATTCAAGACTCCGGGCTTCGGTGTTTTCGGCATCGCGGGCATTTCCTGCCTGTTGCTATTTTTCTTTGGCCACCATATTGCGGGGATGGCGGGCATGGAGGACCTTTTGATTTTCATCCTCGGCATTACGCTGCTGGCGGTCGAAATCTTCATCATCCCCGGATTTGGCCTGATGGGTTTCAGCGGAATCCTGTTGATCTTTGTTTCGCTCATTAGCGCCATGAGCGAACACATGCCCGGCAAGTGGCGGCCGATCGACTTCTCGCCCGAAACCCTCTCCCTGCCGCTATTGAAGGTCCTGCTTTCCTTTGTCGGCTCGGTGGTGCTGGTGGCCATCGCCGGCAAGTTCCTGCCGAAGACGCGGATGTTCCAAAGCCTAACGCTTGGATCGGTTATCCAGAATGCCGATGAGAAAGAAACCCTCATTGGCATGGAAGGAATCGCGCATTCCGACCTGCGCCCCGGCGGAACGGCCCTCTTCGGTGACCGCAAGATCGATGTTGTCACCCACGGCGACTACATTGCACGGCAGTCGCCCGTCCGCATCATGGAGGTGCACGGCAATCGCATCGTGGTCGAAGACATCTCGCACGGATGATCTTAGAACCACTAATCTTCACTATTAGTGGAATATTTGATTAGTGATAATTAGTGTCGATTAGTGGTTGGCCAGTTTCTGCTGATATTCCATCCACTCGTCGTAGCGCTCTTCGATGGTGGCCAGATCTTTTTCGTTGTCGGCATCGAGCGCCGCGCCGCCGAAGTGCGTGTAGACAATCTGCGTGCGCGCACCCAGTGCATTTCCGATGCCTTCGGCCAGACGGTTGAACCCCGCCAACGAACGCAAGCGATCCGACAGCCTGGGATGCCCACGACGGTCATAGTAGAGCGATAGCTGCATCAAGATGAAAATGCGCAGCCCCTTCAGTAAACGCCAACCCTTGAAGATCAATGAAAAAACCATGTTCAGGATATTGGCGAAGCGGGTTTGATAGCGCCACTCGTACATCTTCTCGACATAATCCAAATGCTTGAACTTGAGCGGCTTTCCAATGTGCAGGTTATTGTGCCGCATCAGGTCTTCCTTCACATGGAAGTAGATCATCTTAATTCCGGGTTTCCCTTCCTGCGGGTGGTAGTGCGATAGAACGCGCTCGGAGGTGATGCCGATGGAATAGTCGTATTCGCGCATGTTGCTGCGCGTCAGGAATTCATCCACCTCATCGGGAATCATCAACGGGATATCGCATGGGGAGACGAGAACGGGCGTGTTTTCATGTTCCGATCCTTTCAAGCTCCAGAAATCCACCTCCGGCCCAAATCCAAGGGAAGCAACATAGCCCGCCTTGAAATTATCGATCATGTTGTCGCCCTGCCCGACCACCTCGACGCCATCCTCAACGCCATGCTCCTGCAACGCCGCCGCCACCCTTTCCGAGGGACCGACAACCACAACCTTCCCGACATGATCGGCGTCCAGCAAGGCACGCAATACATGAATGAAGAGCGGCACTCCCCGGAGTTGCAGAAAGGCCTTGTTGTCGTTGAAAACCTGAACGCTTGCGCGGCGATCCCCTGCCAGCAGGATCGCATTGATTCTGGAAACCGGTTCCATGACACCCCTTTCTTCTGGGGCGTATGGTACAAGGTGAATCCTGCGCTGTCAAAAGAACAAAAAAAGGGCTCTTCGTTAAACTACGGCGCGACAAGCAGATCCCGCCTGCAGCATTGCCGCAAACCGCCTACTTTCCTTGCAAGGTCATCAGGAACTCAAGGTTGTTGTTCGTTTTCTTCAACCGATTGATGAGTAGCTCCATCGCTTCGACCTGCGGCACATCCTTGAGCGCCTTGCGCAGCGTCCAGATGCGTTGCAGCTCGTCGGGATGCAGCAACAGCTCCTCCTTGCGGGTGCCGGAACGTTCAATGTTGATGGCCGGGTAGATGCGCTTGTTGACCAGTTCGCGGTCGAGGCCAAGCTCCATGTTGCCGGTGCCCTTGAACTCCTCGAAGATCACTTCGTCCATGCGGCTGCCGGTATCGACCAACGCCGTGGCAATGATGCTCAAGCTGCCGCCGTCTTCGATGTTGCGCGCCGCGCCAAAAAAGCGTTTGGGTTTATGCAGTGCGTTGGCATCGACGCCGCCGGAAAGAATCTTCCCGCTGTGCGGCGAAGTGGTGTTGTAGGCACGCGCCAGTCGGGTGATGGAGTCGAGCAGGATGATGACATCCTTCCCCTGCTCCACGAGGCGCTTCGACATTTCGATTACGATCTCGGCCACCTGCGTATGGCGTTCCGGCGGCTCGTCGAACGTTGAGGCCAAGACCTCCGCTTTCGTCGTTCTTCGCATGTCGGTCACTTCTTCCGGGCGCTCGTCGATCAGCAGAACAATCAGCTTCGCCTCGGGATTGTTCGTCGATATGCTGTTCGCTATCTTCTGCAGTAGCACGGTTTTGCCGGTTCGTGGCGGCGCAACAATCAGGCCGCGCTGCCCCTTGCCGATCGGCGTAACAATATCCACCACGCGCATGGAAATTTCCTTCGAATCGGTTTCCAAAACCAATCGTTCATCGGGAAACAGCGGTGTCAGGTTTTCAAACGGCACGCGCTTGCGCGCCAGTTCGGGATCTTCCTTGTTGATCTGGTCGACACGCAACAGCGCGAAGAAGCGCTCTTTTTCCTTGGGCGAACGGATCGAGCCCGTCACATAGTCGCCCGAGCGAATACCAAAGCGGCGGATTTGCGAGGGCGACACATAGATATCGTCCGGCGCGGGCTGGTAGCTATTGAGCGGCGAGCGCAGGAATCCAAACCCGTCGGGCAGGATTTCCAGCACGCCGAGACCCAGCAACGGACCGCCGCGGCGGCCATGCTTCTTGAGCAATTCGAAAATGAGCTGGTGCTTGCTGAAGCCATCGTATTCCTGCAGTTCGTATTCTTCAGCGAGTTTCTTGATATCGTTGATCGGCGTAACCTGCATTTCGTGCAGGGAGAGCGGCGGAAGGTTATCCACGTTGGGCGGGGGGTCCTCCCGACGGTTTTTCTTGCCGCTGTTGCGATTGTTTTTCTTGCCATGCTTTCCGCGATTTCGATCGCGCTGGTTTTCGGACTGGGCCGGCTTCCCTTGATTGGCAGGCTTTCCCTGATCGGCAGGAGTTCCTTCGGCCGGCTTTTCAGCCTGCTCGGACTTTTCCTGTTCGGCAGCAGGTTTTGCTGTTTTCTCGGCATCCTTCTTTTCCGGAGCCTTTTCCGCGTCCGTTTTCTTCGTGGGCTTCTTGGCCGGAGCCTCCGCCTGCTCAACCGTCTCTACAACTTTTTCAACAACTTCGTTTTCGTCGCTCATATATTACCTTTCACCAACTATGGCTTCCACGGTTTTCCGTGTGGCCAACTCAAGTTCCCCCAACGTTCCAGAATTTGGAACAACATGGTCCGCCAGCTTTTCCTTTTCCGCCAGCGGCATTTGGGAATGGATTCTTTTTTCTGCTTCCTCGCGGGTCAGGCCCCGCTTTTCCAACCGTTGGAAAATATCTTCTTCGCAACTGGAAACACAAACCACCGCGTCCCAGTCCAGATCCTGCATGCCGCTTTCAAACAACAGCGGAACCAGAATCGCAGTATTTTCCCCGGCATTTCGTTTTCTTAAAATCCAGCGCTCCAAACTTTCCCGTACAGCCGGATGCACAAGCCGGTTGAGGGTTTCGCGCTGCGCTGGATTTTTAAATACGGTTTCCCCAAGGATTGAACGCGATATTTCGCCATCGTCCGACAGGATGTGTGTGCCGAAGCGATCCACCACCTGCGAAAAAACCGGAGTCCCCTTCTTCATCAGGTCATGCGCGACGCGATCCGCATCGCACACGGCAAACCCCATTTCACCAAGGATCCGTCCCACCTCCGACTTGCCGCACGCAATGCCGCCGGTCACGCCGAGTACAACTCTATTGCGCTTATTATTCGACATGCAAACGCTGGAAGAAAAACAGATTGGGAATCCTTGGAAGAAAACGGGCGGTTCCGCCCTTAAACTTGGGATGGTTTTAGAGTTATCCTCGGGGAATGTCAACCCCGCGATTGCGGCATAATAACAATAAGATTACTCATTGCCTATTGCAGATCAGTTTGGATTCATCGCCGTAGGTAAAGTTCACGATTTCCCCGGAAATGATTAGCTCGATGGATTCTTCTATGACGGAAAACCGCGCTTCATCTTCGGGCGACAGGATCGGAACGCTATCGCCTCGGAAATACGAACCCGTCATCGCAATCACATGTGCCGATGACTGACTCAACACATCCCGCAGCACCTCGCCCAAACGACTCTCCGCATCTCTCGACACATGATGGAACTCATCAATCGCCAGCAACACATGGTCGAACGCCGACGTTTCCAATTCCTAGAATGCATTCCGAAGCGTCGCATGGGCGCAAACCAGCACCCGGTCATCGCTTTGAAGGAATTCCGCAAACTGCTTGGCCTTCTGCGCATCGCCGCCCGGTGTGCAAAGATTCCATTTTGGCTCCACCACCCAATCCGTAAAAAATCCATGTTCCGAAAGCCGGGTCGATGCGATAGACCCAACAACTCCATCAACTCAATCGCTGATATTTTCCGATTTCCAATGGCCTTCAAAAGCCGTTTTACTTGGTCGCTTACTTGGTCGCCTACTTGATCGGCCTGAATGGACTCCAAAATCACCTGCAACATAAATTCAATGAACGGGCCGCAGTTAACCGCCGCACTACTCTCGTTGATCGCAGCGTAATATTCCTGCTGGTGGAGCGATATGAATAATTCCTTCCGGCCCCGCAACGCCCACGCTTTTCAGGCGGTACTTCCCCGGCACCTGCTCTTCCGAAAGCGTATTGCCCTCAATCGCCACCGACCCATGAATCGAACGAATCCGGTTCGCCCGGCGCAACCGCAACGATGATACCTCGACCGATGCCCGTCCCAGCGCCTCGCCGATCCGTTCCACCAGATCGAGAATCCGCTCCGTCAGCACATACGGCGGTTTATATTTTTCTTCACTCACATCAAACTCTCATCCAAGCAGGCTGCCTGTCCGCCATAGCGTTGCCGCTTCGCTACTGGTCTTCACCAGCCTCACTTCGTGTGGCGAAGGAGGAAGCCTGCACCCACTTTGTTTTCCAACCATTTCTTCCACCCAATGGAAAAATGTACCGCAGGCGACCCCGCCTGCTCTTCCAACGCATTAGAAACCCAACTTAATTTTAACCGCACTGAAAGCGTAGCGATAAATAATTTTTGTATTCAAAAATAGTGACTGGCAAGGAACGATTCAAGAACGCTAAAACCCACAAAAAACAACCGCCCTTCCAAACCTTGGAAAAACCAAAAACATCATTTTACAGACCCCCTTCGCTGGTGCGTTTGTGGTGCGTTCGGTCTTCATGGTGCCTTTGGTGCGTTTGCGGTGCGTTTCCGATTGAGTATGTAATGGGTTCCTTTTCCGGTGGTTCCTTTCTTGAGAAGAACCCCTAGATTACAGAGCGCATCCAAGTCTCTACTCGCAGTATTTCGGGATACACCCCATTCTTTCTGGCAGTCCGCATTGCTGATTTTCTCATGAACCTTTACGAACATAACCATCTCATGCTGCCTTTCACTTAGGCCAAGCCCGGTAAGCACGTTGTCAGTCAGCCAATCGCGCCAGACCGTCGTCACAAAATGCGGGCCGCGTTGCTTAAAGTCCGGTTCCGGCAGACCGGCATCCAAACAGTCGGCAATCATGTCGGTCGTGCCGGTTCCCGCCTTCTCAACATATTTGACCCGGAACAGCGGCTCCGCAATAAGCGGGTTACGGGGAAGCGGGCCGTGTGGTTCACGCAAAAGTTCCGGCGTCAACCCCGCCGGTAGCTCGCCCGGATTCCAGACCTCGATCCGGTCGGCAAACACAATCACCTGCACAAAGCCGGGATTGCGGTAATCGCGATGCGCCACCGCATTCACCACCGCTTCTGCAATCACCGAACGCGGCACCTCGAAGTCGCCCGAAGCCCGCGTTCCCGCCGCGCGGGTACCCACCGGTCGATCCAGCTTGCCAAGCACAAACTCAACCGCCAGGTCAATCACCTCGAACAAACGCCCCTCATAGGGTTGCTGCGACAAAATAGGCTTCCGTTTTTCCGTGCCAGCAAAGTGCAGGCAATGAACCTGGATATTGCTGAAAAACCGGCGCGGCTCCTTGCCGAATAATAGAATGGCGGCATTGGTGGGTTTCCCGTCACGCATCAGATTAAAATTCTGCAAAACCGCTTTCGGTGCCCGCGATCCCTTCAAGGTCAACCGCCCCTTGGATTCTGCTGTTTCGACAAACTCCGTCACCAGATCGTTGTCGATATCCTTCAGTGTCGCCCCGGCGCACAGACTGTCATCAAACGGTAGTATTTGTAGTAGCCTGCGAGTTTCCAGACTCGCCACCAAACTGGCATACACCTCTCGCAGCAAACTGGACGTTTCGATAAACCGGCGGCGAGTCAACTGGCTCCCCGCCTTGCGGATCAATTTAAGCATATCGGGATCGCGACCGTTATCCTCTTCACCCTTCACAAACAGCAAACGCTCACGGTGGGTGCGGGTCGCACAATCAAACTCCAATTCGGTCGGCGAAAGCCCCTCTTCATTCTTCCAGCCATACTCGTTTCCCAGAATGGAAAGATAGATATCGCAGCCTTCCACCTCCGACAAATACACATCATCCGGCGCACGGTCAGCCGCCGGAAGATCCTCAAAAAGGAAAACCAGATCTACAAAACGGTTCAACAGCGGATCGTTCAGGATAAAATCCTTCACCGCCCGCCGTTCTTCAGCCAGCTCCTTCTGAACCGAACTCACAAATATTCTCAGCTTTTTCATCTCAAAACCTTCTCATCAACGTAGAGCAAGCGTCCCGCTTGCTTTCTCATTTATTCATTCTCGGAAGGGGCTCTATCCTTTAATTCCTCAAACTTGGCCGCCATCGTAGGGTTGTGCCGAGTTAATTTTTTCACCGTAACATCCTGCGCCTTGTCGTTTGCAAGACGAAGGTTCCGGTCCGTGCCAATCAAGGCGTCTTTTGTTTTCTGAAGGTGATTTATTGACTTATCGATCTCATCAATTGCTGTTTGAAACTTTCTGGATGCAAGGTCGTAGTTCTTTCCGAATGCGGTCTTGAATTTATCGAGGTCGTTTTCGAAGCTTGTGACATCGACATTTTGTGCCTTAACGAGCGCAAGCTCTGTCTTGTATTCAAGTGAGTTCATCGCGGCGTTCCGCAATAGCGTAATCATGGGAAGAAAAAACTGCGGTCGAACCACGTACATTTTGGGGTAGCGATGAAACACATCAACAATTCCAGTGTTGTAGAGCTCACTGTCTGGCTCGAGCAGAGAGACCAGCACCGCGTACTCGCACCCCTTCTCAGCGCGATCCTTGTCGAGTTCCTTTAGAAAGTCCTCGTTCTTTTTCTTCGTAGCGGTGGTGTCGTTTTCGTTCTTCATTTCAAACATGATCGAAACGATTTCAGTGTCCGCCTCGTCCAAGTCACGAAAGATGTAGTCGCCCTTACTGCCCATGCTAGCGTCATTGTCCTTCTCGAAATACGCCCTCGGAAATGCTGTCGCTCGAATACGGTTGAACTCGGTCTCGCAGTGCTGCTCGAGAGTTTCACCCACCATCTTGGTCGACAGGCGGGCCTTCATATCTCGGAGGCGCTCCATCGCGTCATCGCGAGCGTTGATTTGTGTCGCGTACGTGTCTTTGAGCGACGTCTCGGCGAGGTGCTTTTTAAGCGCTGCTTGCTTAAGACCGTTCTTCAGTTCGTCGCGCTCCTTCTCGACACCATTGACAGCCTCAGTGATGGCTAGCTTCTGGGCAACATCGTTAGCATCTAGCTGCGACTTCAGGTCTTGAATCTCTGCATCCTTCTTCGCAGCGGTCTCTTGAAGCTCCTTCGATAACGTTGTCGCGGCTAGCTTCGAAGCTGTTTCGTTATCTTG